>JBEKWK010000346.1:0-4043 GCA_049513175.1 FCB group bacterium | reverse complement strand
AGAGTATAATTTAAACCAAAAATAAGAGTCAATGAGTTGAGTGTATGCTCATCCTTTTCAAGAAGATTATCTTCAAGAGGTCTACGCACTCTTGAATCAAGATAAGAATAAATCAAACCTATTGGTATGACAAACCTCTCACTATCCTGAACCGGAAAATAAATCATAAATTCTATTCCCGGTTGAACCCCGGCAAATCCACCGCCAAATAATGGAGGCTTAGTTGTATCTCTTTCGAAGAAAGGTTTATTCCCCGGATTATTACCTAAAATGGTCATTGTATTCAAACCTGCTGAAAATGAGATACCTTTACCGAATTGACTATAGGAAGGGTAAAAAGTAAGCAGGAGAAATGGAATAATAAATATTATCTTTATTAAAGATTGATTATTTTTTTGAATTGATTGTTTAATTACCATATTCCCGCCTGTTTATAATAAATGTTTATAGACGTTCCATAATGTTATAAGTTGGTTTTTCCAATGTATTTTTTACTATTAATTCACCGAGCAAACCCATTGATATCAACTGTACACCTACAATTATAAGAGCAACTCCGAAGAGAGCCAAAGGACGATTGCTTAGAGAAGTCCTGCCTAAAAACCACAAAATTGAAAGATATAAATCTATACCAAATCCCAAAATAGCAAATATGGTTCCCAAGGAACCAAAAAAATGTAAAGGACGTTTAACGAACCTTGTAGTAAACATAAAGGTTATCAAATCAAGAAATCCTTTAAAAAATCTGGAAAAACCGAATTTCGATTTTCCATATCTCCTTGCAAAATGTTTAACAGGAATTTCTGTTATTCTAAATCCCTCCCATTTAGCAAGAGCAGGTATATAGCGGTGCATCTCACCGTAGACCTGAACAGACTTAATGACTTCCCTTCTATATGCCTTCAAGCCGCAATTGAAATCATGCAACTTTATCCCACTGGTAATAGAGGTCACAAAATTGAAAAATTTAGATGGAATGGTTTTAGTTATTGGGTCTTTACGAATTTTTTTCCAACCGGTAACCAAATCAAATCCTTCTTTTAGTTTAGCAATTAAATTAGGAATTTCCGCCGGGTCATCCTGTAAATCGGCATCCATAGTAATAACTATCAACCCTTTAGTAGCAGCAAATCCGGCAGAAAGAGCAGCTGACTTGCCATAATTTCTTCTAAATCTGATAGCTCTGAATTTCCTGTTCCTTTGATTTATAGTTTTTAAAACTGAATATGAATTATCATTGGAACCATCGTCAATAAAAATCACTTCCCAGCGATTATGAGCAATCTTATTTAACTCACTCTCTAATTGCAAAGCTAATTCAGGTAAAGATTCTTCCTCATTATACAGGGGAATTACAACTGAAATAATTGCAGGAGCTTTTTGGATTTCCGGATTTCCTCCGTTTCTTTTTACTAAAACTTTGTTATGTTTCCTGAAATCATTTTTAGGTTGAGTTTTATTAATTTCGTAATGACGAGGTTTTTTCTCATTATTCTCATTATTTTCATTAGTCACTTTTTTTTCTCTCCTATCACAAAATAAAAATTGTGGCAGTGTATATTTGTAATAACAATTTAAAATTTAAAAGTTACACAATTGAGGTTATTTTTTTAAAATAATTTTAGATTTTCATTAATTTCTTAACAATTTCTCTTCCATCCTTTAAGGTAATATAAACGAAATAAACACCCGGATTAAGTTCTGAAAGTGATATGTCCACTTTGCTATTAATACTATTCCCATTTATTACAAAATCGCCGATTTGTGAAAATATTTTGAAATTAAAATCAGAACCGGATTTTGAAAACATAATTAAATTCTGAATAAATGGATTGGGATAAATCGTCACAGGTTCATCCGAAACTAAATTATCTATAACTGTTGCGTTTGGATTATTGTACCATACATTTATATAATAATCTGTAATAAATTCATTTTTTACAGAATCTTTTAATGATTTTTTCATATTGATATAAACAATTGAATCGCCATATTGATCCATAATAAATGCGGAATCAATAGAAGCAGGAAGCTGCACCCAATTAAAATATAACTTTTTCCCTTCACCATGATGTACAAAAATACTATATTGCACAAAATAATGAGATATACTTTTAATAGGTCTGTAATCCCTGTAAGACCACACAGGTTCCTGTAATTGTACAGAATCAAATATAACAAACGCGGCAAGAAATACGGTGGGGTCAGGTGGCAAAATCCTGGGTGCATTGATTTCTCCTAAATTAGTATCAATCCCGTCAGTAGCTTTTTCATCTAAACCAAAATATAATTGTTGGTTTTGATTAGAATCGTTACTTATTATTATTGGAATACTAATCCCCGCCCAAATTTTAGTATTAAATAAAAAGAAGAATATTATTAATATTACTTTTACAATCTTCATAAACATACCTTATTTTATTAAAAAACAAATGGGCAACATCTGATAAACATTTGCCGCCCATTTATATTTTAATTCTTTTATTAAAAAGAAACCAACATCTTATTTTACGATGCTAAGATTAATCACCGAAGTATTGCTTCCTGCAGTTAATTTGCAAATATATCTACCGCTGGTTAAATTTTCTGCATTTAAGGTAACGGTATAATCACCTGCATTTTTAAATTCATTAACCAAGGTAGATACCGGATGACCAATTACATCATATAATTGAATTAACACATTCTCGTTTTCGGGAATTGAATATTCAATAGTAGATGCAGTTAAAACAGGATTAGGATAATTTACAAAGGAAAATTCAGTTCCATTATCATTTCTCAAAACCTTAATTTGATTTGCCTTTGTGCTTTTTATTTCTATTGTACCATTTGTACCTTTACTAACCTGTCCTAATTTAACATTACTAACCGCATCATAGAAGGTGTAATTAGCATCGGCATAATCAATACCGATTGATACCGGATATTCAATGCCCTGCATAGATAATACAGTGGAATTAGAATTATCAACAAAACGGTTATTATTAAACCTTACATCAAATAAACTAACCGGTGGTGTTGGTGGTAATTCATAATAGCTGACATCGGCATTACCATTTGGCAAAATATAAACTTTACCTTCGTGTTGAGAATTATCACGAATCGTAAATTTAGTGCTTTGTGCAAGTAAATTGGTTTTTTCTGAAACATCTGAAGTTTCTGCAACTCTTCCGTTACTAGTATAAGTAGCAATCAATCTCAGGTATGCATGCTTATCAGATTTGAGCCAATATCCCCTTGCAGGTTCCATAACTGATACATCATAATAACCAGTATTAGTATTATAACCCCAAATTCCGAATTTTCTTACATAATTCATATCCGGAATTTCACTTGGATAAGTTTCTTGCTGGTCAAAAGAGATATCCTTTATATTTAATGGCGTAGATAACGCACCGATGGTATTCCATCCGGGAGTAATGACAATTCTATCGGAGAAGACGTCTTCACCAGGATTAAATATATCATTTACTTCTTTTGTAATACGACTTATCATAACACCGAGGAAGCTTTTATCAACACTATCACTGTATTTAATGAAATATCCCCTGCCGGGTACTACATATTGTTCAAATTGATAACCACCAATGTAAGAATAATAAAAAGGAATATTTAATGCTAGTTTGAAATATTGATTCCAAGCTAATTGAGATAATGGTCTCAAAGGCATTGAAAGGAAGTTCCAACCTTTTTTAATTCCATAAGTACCATCCGGATCAAGAAACTTGAAAACCTTAGGTAAAGTATATGTAATCTTGAATGATGTAACGTCCGGGTCATCAATATAATATGAATATTGTGAACCACTGAGATTTGTAGCTTCACGCATATTTACTCCCGGGAACAATGAACCGTTTGCTGTATCACTTAAGAATAATATTGCATTATCCGGAAAATCTTGTGTATCCCAATAAATCGAAACAGGAGCGGCATTTGTGAACTTGCAAAGATAAACAATAGATTCGGTTGTATCATGAATATCTCTTATATCTCGTGAACCGGTACCTACTATAGTATCAGGAGTGGCACTATTAGGATACATA
>JBEKWK010000345.1:0-4064 GCA_049513175.1 FCB group bacterium | reverse complement strand
ATTCACAAGCATGGATTAACAAAAGTCTACCTGATACACGTGCTATATTAAGTATGCTAATGACGGATTCCACAACCGGATGGCTTGCTGGCATTAATGGTTTATTTTATAAAACTACCGACGGGGCAAAAATCTGGCAAGATAAAACTATGGACACAAATCATATTTTGCAAAACCTGATTTTTACCGATGCAAAACACGGTTGGATTCAGGAAGTTTCAAGAACGGGACCAAATCTTTTATACACAACAGATACGGGTAACAATTGGTTACCGGGCAGTTTGGCAAATGCTGAAGAAGTTGGTACAATTTTTTTTATTGATTCATCAAATGGATTTTTTGCAGGTGTTTATTTTATACCTTCTTCATCTTCATTATTTAGAACTAATGATGGAGGAAAAAATTGGACTGACCTCGTTTTAAATTATTCTTCCTGGATAACTTGTTATTCAGTTGTAGATTCAAATAATTTTTGGCTTGCAGGTGAAAACGGCTTATTAGTTAATAGTAAGGACGGAGGAAAAACCTGGTCACAAATAAATTCAAATTTAAGAGATAATATTACTCTTATTCATTTTTTTTCACAAAATTCCGGAATCGTTACCTGCGATTCTCTAATTTATCTAACAAATGATGGTGGAAATAACTGGAATAGAGCAAATTCATTCCCCAATATAAATTATATTTCAGGTATGCAATTTATTAATAAAAATATTGGCTGGCTTTCATGTTTTACAAATTCCAACAAGGGAACAATCCTTTATACAAATAATGGCGGGGAAGATTGGATTCAGCTAAATATTGTAGGCGAATACGGCTTTGACAATGTTTATTTTATAGATGAAAACCATGGGTGGGCAATGGGAGAAAACGGTTCTCTATTTTATACTAAAACAGGAGGGTTTGAAACAGCCGTTAAAGAAAATAATTTGAATATCAATATAAAGATAATTAATTATAATGGAATTGTTACTATTAATTTACTGGATGATTCAAATAATAATATAATTAGCCTCTATGATATTTTCGGGGAATTAATATTTAAACAAAATATTGAAAACAAAAATGAATTTTCATTTGATTTTTCTCACTTCACTATTGGAACATATTTAATCAATATAAATAATATTAATAATAATAAAATTAGTAATTATATAATACAGAATTATTAATTATTTTAATAAAAATTTTTACATTCATTTAAGATACCTTCCCTGATTGCTTGAAGGAATGGATATGAGTTTTTATAATTATCTGGGTTACAGAATAAATTTATTATGATTAGAAGTATAAAACAAATACTTAATAAATATTTTTAATATAACCGTTCCCCAAACGGTTTCTTTTGTTTTGGCTCGGTTTTATCTAATTCTTTTTCAATAACTATTTTATTACCACAAATTTTTTCTATTCCTTTTTTAATATTCCAATACCAGGTATCTGCAACCGAAAGTGTATTTTCATCAAAACAAATTTTAATTGTATCAATATTACTGATAGGTGTATTATATTCTAAGTTTAAAACAATTGCATTCGGTATGGCAATAATGCTATCTTTGTTATAATATATTTCCCAATTAACATAAATTTGTTTATTACAACAACCAAAATCTCCATCTATTGATGGAATGGTATATTGTATTATTTTATTTTTTTTAATTTCTAAAGGTATAGTCTCCGCTCTTAAATATCCTTTAATTGTGTCAAATTCTTTTATTTTAAATTTTTCTCTTATTATAATAGGTATTATTTGATTGAAAAATTCATTAGAAGAAATCTGTGTGCAATCAGTTTTTAAAAGGTAATGTGTCTTTGGCGTACTACATGAAAAAAGAAAAATTAAAAATATTACAAATTTTATAATTTTCATAAACCACCTTTGAATTATTGTGACAATAATTATTGGTTATTTTTTTATTATTCATATCAAATATAATAAATAAATTGTATTGTTATTTCTATTTTTTTTTATTTAATTAGCAAAACAAAATAATAATAAAATATAGTATTTAGTTTTATGGAAACCAATGATATTGATTTTATAGATTTTTTACGACAAAGATTAAAAGAACAATTACCGGGTCAAACTGCACATTTGGAAATGGCTCCATTAATTAAGGAAAAACCATTCCGTACTTTACAGGCTTCGCCGGATGCTATTGTATGTGCTGTATTGGTACTACTCTTTCAAAATAAAATAGACAAAAAAATAAATGTACTACTTACACTAAGGAGTAAAAATATTAATCATAGCGGGCAAATAAGCTTCCCCGGCGGCAGAAGTGAAAATAGCGAAACTGCAATCGAGACAGCATTAAGAGAAACAGAAGAAGAAATAGGCATACATCCAAACCTGATTCAAATTCTTGGTACGCTCTCTCAACTATATGTTCCTCCTTCCAATTCATTGATTACACCAATCGTCGGATTTATTTCTGATGACATCATATTTAATACCAATTCAGATGAAGTTGATGAAGTATTTTCAGTTCCATTAGATACATTATTAAATGATGATTTTTTAAAAAGAGAAACATGGAAATTGGATTATTATGAAATTGATGTACCGTTCTGGGATATACACCATTCAACGCCTCTTTGGGGTGCTACAGCGATGATGCTTAAAGAATTACTCACACTATATCAGGAATTCCAAAATAAATTACAAAACTAAATATTTTATTTACCTATCACCACCAAAATTTTCTTCTGTAAGATTTCCTGTGTATTTGAATTAGTCGCTTCGAAGATAAGAATGTATGGACCTACCTGTAGATTGGAACCTTCATCATTTTTCCCGTCCCATATAAGTTCTCCTTCAGACAGATAAATTGCGGAAGAAACTAAAGTCCTCAATTTTGCACCCTGTAAATTATAAACAGATGCATTGATAACAGAATTTGAAAAAGGTAAAAGAAAATTTATTTTACAAAAATGGTCATCCCCTGAACTGAAAGGAGAAAAAGGATTTGGATGAACATTGACAATTTCATTTGTATCGGGTTGAACGTATTTTGAATTTTCTTTTCCGGGTGTTCCACCTCTTGAATCAGTGCAGGATTTCCATGAATAGGGATTTTCAGATAGTAATAACGGTGATATTTTTTCCAGACTAATATCTTTTGTTAAAACCAATGATTTTGTATGCCAATATAAATTGTAAGCTAATGAATCTATTATTACGGAATTTGGGTCAATTAATACGACCTGGTCACTATCATTTTTTAGGTACATTGATGAACTTATCATTTGAACATTAGGTTGCCCTTTTAGTTCAGGGAAATAATTATACAATACAGTATCCCAGGCTATAACGCCATAATCTCCGGGTTTAAGAATAAAATCCGGTGATTTGATTTTCAAAGGTTTCGATGTTAATTCATTTGTTGAGTTGCGAATAGCCCAGCCATTCATAGAAATTGTCATCGGCGAAGCATTGTAAATTTCAACATATTCGGCTTTATCAGGAGACACATCGTACATTATTTCGTTAACCAATAATCCTCGCTTAGGACATGATAAATATATTTTCGAGAACAATGTATCATTAAGATGGTTCTCATCACTTGATGTATTCACAATACTTATCAGATTAAATGTCCCGGAAGAATGAGTGTAATCCTGTAATTTCTGTATAGGGATTGATACAATAACATGTTCATCTATAGGAAGAATATTTTTATAATCATTAAAAATAATCTCATTATCTTCAACCAATGAATTATTATTCGAATCAATGGATAATTGAAATTTTATATTATTTATTTCCTTTCTGCCGCAGTTTATTATGTCACAGATTAGAGAATCGAATGTATTATTATAATTTAATGATAATATTTTAGCATCTATATCCCTGACAGCAACACTATTAATATACCCTGCCGTGGCACTGTCCCTGGAAATTGATGGAAATAAATTAAAAGAATCAGCAGGCAATGAACAATCTTTTCTTTCAAGAGAAATGCTGTGTTTTCCCCATGACATATCATAATAAAGGGAATCAATAACATTTGAGCTTGAATCTCTTAGCACTATTGCATCTTTATCATTATGCATAACCGGCA
>JBEKWK010000344.1:0-4070 GCA_049513175.1 FCB group bacterium | reverse complement strand
ATATGGCTGTCCAAAATATTTCAAAGTATCATTTTTCAAAGTCTGCTCGGCAGGATAGTAAGTAGAATCAACCTTTTTCCCAGTAGCATCATAGGAATAGCCGTATCCGCTTAGCCATGCATAAATAATATTATTAATAACAGGATTATAATTTTTAATAACATATTCAGCAATAGAAATTTGAGGATTTTGCACAGTATTAGTAAATAATAGTGAATCACTGTGACTAATATAAGTACCCTGTACTAAACTTAAATCAGGAGTAAAATTTAAAATCTGTGTGTTAGTGTAAAGTTCACTGCTGGTATATTTTTTCCATACCGGCACACCAATCATTTTACCGTTATTTTTATTTGGGGAATGGTCAATTATATCCGTACCCTGATTTTCATTCAATGGATAATATAAAATTAAATTTGCATAATCCGGATGAGTCTGGTCTACGCTTTTATACATCCATTTTGCAATTGTAGAATCTCTCAATGCGGCATTCCAAACACGAACTTCATCTAATCCACCTTTTAAAGCTGAAGCAGAGCCAGATAAAAGGCTTGTCAATGAAAATGATAAATCGTTTACAGGTGTGGCAGAAGGAATATCACCGGAAAAAATCAATGATTGTTTGATGCCATTAACATATAACTTTAATCTTTTTTGATTACTGTCTTGTGTCCCGTCGTATACCATAGCAATGTGATTCCATTGGTTTATCCCAACAGCACCGGTTGCATATCCATAGGTATTATCCGGGTTTCGAACCTCACAGTATAAATCACCGGCAGTGCCGCCTGTTTCTATGGAAATTTTTCCTGCTTTTGTAAAAATCGTATTCCAGGCTTCCCATTGGTCAATCCTTACCCATCCTTCAAAAGTGAAAGCTGAAGTTCCGTTTAGGGCATCAATATTACCACAATCAACATAATCATTAACCCCGTCGAAATACAAATAATAATTTTCAACGGTTGCCTGCACTCCTCTTATAGAATCAATACCAAACAGTACATTAGGCACAGTGCCGATTGTCGAATCATAACTGATTTCAACCAGCAAATTATTGAAACCTGTCCAATTAAATGGAGTTGTAAGATTAAACTCATACCAGCCCGGAGAAGTGAAAATAACATCATGTTGAAATGCAATTTTCATATTTTCATTATCAAAAGTCTGAAGCCCGGTGAGAGAGGTTCCAACAATCTTTATGGTAAAATTTTTAAGTTCTCCTCCGATATCTTTTATTTTAAGTTTTATTTTATCAATCCTTCCTTTGGTATATCCGAGGGCTTTTAATTCCGGCTTTAAAAGAACAAACTGATATCGGGAAGGTTTATTATTTAAAGCAATTTCTTTATCAGATTCAAATACTTTATAAATATTTTCGGATAACATTGAATCAATGATTGTTGAATATTGATAACGCTGATAGTTGCTGTAAGTAGGTTTAGTAGTATATTGAATAGTATCCGGTGCAGTTGCACCTACTTTGTATAATGGTGCAGTTAATTTAGTTGAATCCGGTTTACCTGTATGCACATTTACTATATTATAAGTCAGATAATCCCATTCACCGCAGTCATACTTATCATGTGTAGTGCGGGGGTCGCATTTCAAAGTATAAAACATCAATATTTTTCTGAATGATTGGGTCGTATCGGGAAATGTCCAAATACCCTGCCGTTTAGTTATATCATCAAATTTCAGTGTCTGCACAAAAACAGTATCTTGTGCCAGGGCAGAGCCAATGGGAGTTAATAATATAATGATAAGCAAAAAGCTTTTGTAAAAAGTTTTGGTAAATATTTTCACTTTGAGCATCCTTATTTTAAATCTTTATAAACCATGATTTGATTGCAAATTTAATAAACTTAAAATAAAAACTATGAATTCTTATAAACTGTATATATGATTAATAAGATTTTTGAGGTCACTAAATAGGATTGAGATTATTCTTCGATATAAATTTCTACCCTGCGGTTTTCGCTGTCTATTGTATATTTAGGATTTGCTTTTCCTTTTCCTTCGAACTTGATATTGTTTTTGTTGGCACCAAGTTTTTCTAAATATAATGCAGTATTTTTTGCTCGGTTATAAGATAATTTAAGGTTGTACTCTTCCGTTCCGACTGAATCTGTATAACCAATAATAGTAATTTTTTGTTGGGAATATTTGTTTTTATTTGCAAAGAAATCTTCGAGAATATATTTTGCGGAATCACTTATCGTTGCGTCATCGAAATCAAAATTAATAATCATTGGATTTTTCTCTTCTGCCTTTACAAATAATAAATCACGTGCAATAATTTCAGGACTCGTATTATTTTGAGCATTATATAAATATTCAATATAAATATATCCCTTAGATGTTGATTTTATATTGTAAACATCGCTATATGGAAGTACAAAGAGATACTCATTTTTGCCCGGAATTGAAGTGAAAGTGCTAGTATATTTTGATATATTTCCTGATATCTTGAATTGCACCGGACCTTGAAATGCTTCAACCTTTTTATTATTTTCAGAAAATATTTTACCTTGCAAAATTGTGTAAGGATAGGGACGAAGTTCCTTCGGCAGGCAAACAATATAAATACCGGAGCGTTTGGATGAAGTATCTTTTGAAACAATATAAGCCGAATCTGAAGTAGCATTGAGCCAGATACTGTTTTCATCAAAAGGTGAATTTATATATTTACCTAAATTAACCGGCGGCGACCAATTTTTCCATGTATCATCCAATCTCCTTGTCATGAATAAATCCAGCCCTCCAAAGCCGCCCATACCGTCGGAAGAAAAATAAAGTGTACGATTATCATAGGCAAGGAAAGGAGATTCTTCGCTTCCTTTTGAGTTAATTGTATTACCCAGATTTAAGGGTTCGCTCCAAATATTTGTAGAATCATTGAAAAATGAAACATATAAATCCAAGCCGCCGTAGCTGTCTATCCTGTTAATTGAAAAAATAATTATTTTTTTATCGCAAGATAAAGAAGCATAAAAATGCAAGGAATCGTTATAGAACTTTTCAATATTAAGTGGAACCGGCTTAGACCATATTGTGCTGTCCAGATGCGATGAGAACAAAAAGCCTGATTTTTTTTCTTTCAATGTCGCCATATAATTACTGTAAATAAGAGCAGTAGTTCCATCAGGAGTTATCGAAAATAGGACATCGGAGCCTTTGGTATTTAACGGAGATTTAATATTTATTGGTACTGACCAATTACCGTTACCCTGATTTACAGAATACCAAATATCATCCTGGTCGTTCACACCTCCTATATTTTCCGGATGCCACTTCCTGTCGAAATATAAATATTTACCATCTAAGGTTAACACAGGAATTAATGCGGGTTGATAACCGTTTATTTCCTGTGGTAATCTTATTTTACAATTAGGATTGATAGAATCATCCTGTGCGGATAATGCTATAATGTTTAATATTAAAACTAAGATTATAAACTGTATTTTTAAGGTGATTTCTTTCATTTTCGATTATCATTTATTATTGCTATTCAAAATTAGCAATAAATTATGATTAAGAATATTATAAAAACCGGTTTGTACTTTTTCTTAAATGTGGAATGATTTATAGTGGACGAATGACATGCTTGACTACACCCTGAATCTGAAATTCCATAAAACCATCTATTTCGATGGGAAAAAAATTTTTATTTGCCGAAATCAAACTTATTTTTCCGTCAATATCGGAAAAAGTTTTTACAGTCATTTCACCATCAAGAGAGGCAATAACAATTTTACCGTTTTTAGGTCTCTCTTTTTTATCAACAATAAGAATATCCCCATCCAGAATATTTTTGTCTATCATACTTTCACCGGATACCCGGACAAGAAAAATATTTTTAGGGTTAGGCACTAAATAATGATTAAGGTCAAGTTGTGCATTCAGGTCGTCGAGTGGAACAACCTTATCATGTTTTCCCGCAGGAAAAATCGGAGCTTCAAAACTATAATGCGTATTTAATTCTACTACTTTTTTAACTTTCATATAGTCAGATTAAGAGTTCTAAAATTCTTAAATTTACTATTACTGATAGAGCAAAATATATGCCGTCT
>JBEKWK010000343.1:0-4084 GCA_049513175.1 FCB group bacterium | reverse complement strand
TTTCTGCATTTCTTCTGTCAACGATAAATAAAAATATAAGGACGCTTATCTTTGTTTCAGTTCTGTTGCTTTTATTTTTCTTGCAATTTTTCTATGATATAGATTATATTTCCAAAAGTATGGAATATAAAGGGCAGAATCTAATAGAACAAGAGGATACCCCGTATGGTAACCTTGTAGTAACAAAAACCGCAGAACAGCTTAATTTCTTTGAAAACGGATATTGGCTGACTTCTACCGGAAATATACAGGATAACGAAGAAGCCGCACATTATGCTATGATACAACATAAACATCCTGCTAATGTACTTTTAATTTCAGGCAGTGTTACAGGAATAGCAAAAGAAATATTGAAATATAAACCGGAAAAATTTGATTTGGTCGAGTTGAATCCATGGTTAATTGAGCTTGCCAAAAAATATACTCAAAATCTGAATGACCCAAAAATAAATTGCATCGTTGAGGATGGGCGAAAATTTATAAGAGAAGTTTCTTACAAATATGATGTTGTTATTATTTACCTTCCTGAACCTGCTACCGCACAAATAAACAGGTATTATACTCTCGAATTTTTCTATGAACTAAAGAAGAAATTGAATGAAAATGCCGTTGTATCTCTGAGCTTGCCTCCAACACCGGATTATGTCAGCAGCGAGGAAGAGCAAATGAATTCGGTTATGTATAACACACTGAAAAAGGTTTTTAAGAATACTATAATAATTCCGGGTGGTAAGAACTATTTTATATCATCTGATGACGGATTAAGCTATGAAATAACTAAAAAAATTGATGAAAGAAATATTGACAATATCTATGTAAATAAATATTATCTCGATGAACCTTCAATAATTATGAGAGCGAATAATATTATGAGTTCAATAAATAAAAACTCAATGCTGAATCAGGACTTCCGCCCTATATCATATTATAACCAGATTCTATATTGGATTAGCTATTTTAAATTAAATTACTGGCTTCTATTAGGGATTTTCCTTATTCCGTTTATCATAATATTAATCAGGCTGAAGCCAATTAATCTAGGATTGTTCACAGAGGGATTTACGGCTTCAGTTTCTGAAATAGTGCTTCTGCTCTCATTCCAGATAATTTATGGTTACGTCTATCATTTTATAGGTATAATCATAATGCTATTCATGTTGGGACTAACAATAGGTTCATTTTATATATATAAAAATGAGAAATTTATTAAAATTAAAAATTTTATCACAATCCATGCTGTAATAATAGTTTATATTATACTTTTACCTTTTATATTAATTCTCATAAATAGCCCGGAGCTGAATACTACTGTTATCTTTGCGGCATTCTTTTTTTTAATTTTAATTGTAGCAATCCTGACTGGTGTTCAGTTTGCGATTGCATCTAAAATGTCAGAGAAAGAGCAAAACAAAATATCCGACAAGCAAACAGTTATTTCGTCAATAGCTTCATCGGCATATAGTGCTGATTTGTTCGGTTCGGCTCTTGGTGCGGTAGCTGTTTCGGGATTTTTAATCCCGCTTTATGGAATAATGTCTGTATGTATTATTACCGGTATTTTGAATTTAATCAGCGGGATTGTTATTTTCGTTAAAAGGAAAAAGTATATTTAATAAATTAATTCAATAATGAAATATAACGAAATATCGGATTTTATAGATTGTCTTTCATGCCCAAATAATTTCAGGCTCAGCAAAAGAGATTTCCTGAAATACAGCCTGGTAGGACTAAGTGCAATGACGGGTTTATTAAGGCTTAAAGCTTTCGCTTCCGGAGATTCAGGTCTTTGGAAATGGAGTAAAGAGGCATATCATTATACGAGTATGAGCAATAAAACAGTAAAATGTTTAAATTGTCCTAATACCTGTGTACTGCCCGAAGGCGGTAGAAGCAGGTGCAGAAATAAAGTTAATAAAGGCGGAAAGCTTTATACTTTAGCTTATGGTAATCCCTGTACTGCAAATATTGACCCAGTCGAGAAAAAACCACTTTTTCATTTTTTACCGAATGCAAGGGCTTATTCTATTGCTGCCGCAGGTTGTAATTTGAGATGTCTTTATTGCCAGAACTGGGAAATCTCGCAAGTACAGCCGGAAGATACAAAAAATTTTGATATGTTTCCTGCCCAGGTTGTCGAAAACTGTCTTGATAATAAATGTGAATGTATTGCCTATACTTATTCCGAGCCAAATACATTCTATGAATACATGTATGACATAGCGAAATTAGCGAGGAAAAAAGGGATAAAGAATCTAATTGTATCAAACGGCTATATCAATGAAAAGCCACTGCTCGAATTGTGCGAATATATTGATGCAGCTACTATTACTCTGAAAAATTTTAAGGAAAGTATTTATAATGAATTGAACGGTGCATCTCTACAGCCTGTATTAAATTCTCTTAAAACTTACAGGAAAAAAAATGTCTGGTTAGAGATTGTTAACCTCGTCGTGCCGAATTGGACCGATGATATGAATATGATAAAGTCAATGTGTGAGTGGCTTGTAAAAAACGATTTGAGTTCATGCCCGTTACAGTTCCTAAGATTTTTCCCGTTGTACAAGCTCACTCAACTTCCGCCGACACCAATTTCTACTCTCGAAAAAGCAAGAGAAATTGCATTGAAAGCAGGTATGAAATATGTCTATATCGGCAACGTGCCGGGTAATCCGGCTGAAAATACTTATTGCCCTAAATGCAAAAAATTGATTATCGAAAGAAGAGGCATTTATCTGTTAAATAATTATGTAACAAAATCCAGGTGTAAATTTTGTGGGGAAAAAATAGACGGAGTTTGGAACAATTAGTAAAATTTAATTTTTTTATTATTAATTTTTAAAATATTTATTTTCCAAACTAATAATTTTATAAAAAAAAAGAATTAATAGTACAACAATGATTCAAAAATATTTTAGGAAAATTATACTACTCTTAATTTTAACCTCTATGGTTTTTGTCATGCTTCCTTTGATAGTGCATAGTGAAGGTAGTAAAAAATCCGATAACATTATTCAAAAAGTAAAAATTGAAGGTCTAAGTTCCCTTGATAAATTTTGGGCTGAAATGTATAATGACAACAGAGTGCTATATTCAATTTGCGTTACCGGACTTATGATGTTTCTTGGAATAATCATAGGATTCGGAGCAGAAATTATTTTGAGACTATTTGGTTTCAGAACCACCAAAATGGAACAAATCGAATAGAGGCTGAATATATGGATATATTTACAATTACTTTACCTATTGCAGGTCTGCAATTCAACGCACTACTATTATTAGCCATAGGTTTTTGTGTAGGTGTACTTGGAGGTTTTTTTGGTGTAGGAGGTGCATGGATTGTAACGCCTGCACTGAATATTTTTGGTTTCCCCATGCCCTATGCCATAGGAACAGACCTTGCACATATGTTCGGTAAATCTATCATATCAACAAGAATGCATTACCAAATGGGAAATGTTGATTGGAAACTCGGTGTTACAACGATGATAGGTACAATACCGGGAGTTGAGGTAGGGGCGCAATTAATAATGCACCTTGAAAGAATCGGAAAAGCAACAGGTACAGACATTGTCGGTACTGCTGTGCGGTGGACATATATTGTTATGCTTATTGGGCTTAGTTCTTTCATGTTATATGATTATTTTGTTTTACGCTTACGAAAAGCTGAAAGAGAAAAGCATCACGAATTGCCCGGACCGGAAATAAAAAGTTTTGCAGAGAAAATCAGGAAGATAAAAATTCCACCACTGGTATCATATAAGAAGTCCCGCATTGGTTCTATATCAATTTGGGTAATAGTTGTTATATTCTTTTTCTGTGGATTCATTTCAGGTTTCCTTGGAGTAGGCGGTGGTTTTATAAGAATGCCGGCATTGATTTATCTGATAGGCTGTCCGACGGCACTCGCAATAGGCACGGATTTATTTATTATAATGCTTGACGGAGCATACGGATGTTTTACTTATGCCTTGAAAGGTAGAGTGGAAGTTTTTGCCGCTGTTATTATGTTATTTGGTGCTGCAATAGGGGCTCAAATTGGAGTAACAGCCGTTAAATATATTCGTGGTTACGGTATTCGTATTAT
>JBEKWK010000342.1:0-4091 GCA_049513175.1 FCB group bacterium | reverse complement strand
CTTCCTCAAATCTTCTGTGTAGGTTTGATGCAACGATTTCAAAAGGATTTTTTTCATACTTAAAATCATTATTTACTAATCCGTTTACCCATAATTCAATATATTTTGATATTCCCAGCAGCTTATATTGAGTGCAATGTACAAGTTCATGAAATAATAATGAAGTCCACTTCAGCCCTTTGACTTTTTGTTCCATAGGCATTACTATACAATCAACTAAAGCAAGTCCTGCGATTTTATCAAAATTAAATCCGTTTTGTTTTAGTATTTTCTTCGTTTTCGGAGAAAAATCGGGAGCAGGAATAGAAGAAACGATTTTTATTTTCACTGAATTGAGAATAGACGGTTCAAAATATGAATTTAGTAATAATTTATCCTGAGCGGATATTGGAACAGCATCAACTTCATGGATTTTCTGTTCCTCGAGTACCCATTTTTTAATATCCTTACGCAGGAGTTCTGTTATTTCTTCGTAATCCATCAACAATAATTTTAGATTCTAGATTTTAGATTAATAATTGCAAGTATTAATTTAATTTTTGATTTTTTATTATTCTAAAAATAAACAATTTTTTTATAATATTTATCAAAGGTAATGATAAAGAGATACCAATTACATCAGCAAGCCAATCGAAAAAACTACAATCCCGTCCCGGGACATATAGTTGATGGAGTTCATCGGATGCACCAAAAAGTCCGCCAATAATTAAAACAATAATAATTCCTTTTTTTAATTTTATATCTGTAGAATTTCCAAATACAGCAAATATTAATGATAAGCCATAACCGAAATATGCAATTATGTGTTCGACTTTATCGCTCCATACAAATCCAAAATCAATATGGGGTAATTCTGATTGAGCAGAAAGGAAAAATAAAATAATTGCAATAATGACTGCAGGTAAAGTAAAATAAATTTTATATTTCATGTATTATAAACTAATTAAACAAAAAAAATTAAGTTATCTGATAATTAAAATTCAAGTATTTTTTTAATATATATTTTAGTGATTTTAGAATCCCGGAGGCAGTTAATGTAACCTCAGAATACTTGGCTTTGTAAAAATCACCTGCCATTGCATGCAAAAAAGCTCCCAAAGAAACTGCTTTCATCGTTTCAATATTTTGTGCCAATAATCCTGCAATAATTCCTGACAAAACATCACCACTACCGCCCGTCGCCATACCGGGATTACCGTTTAAATTCCAATATGAGTACTCACCATCGGAAATAACAGTCGGTACATGTTTTAATAATATTGTGCAATTTAATTTGTTCGCCCATTCTTTTGCAAAATTTGAATGTTCCTTTTCAACTTCAATTCTTGGAATACCTGTTATCCTCGAAAACTCACCTGAATGTGGTGTTAATATAATATTTTTTCTTAATCTTGAATTTGCATTTATCGCTCTTAATCCGTCGGCATCAATTATTATTGCTACCTTTTTGTCTAATTTTGAAATTAATTCACTAACTAAAGAAATAGTCTCTTCATTGTCACCGAGACCGGGTCCAATAACAACAACATTTGCCTTTTCAGAATCTTTTAAAATAATATCGAATGCATCTTTTGAAATTGTTCCTTCCGATGTTGAAGGAACAATGCAGGGGATTATTTCCGGTAAAACCGATTTATGCAAAACTGTTGTATAAAGCTGAACAAGCCCCGCTCCGGCGGTAATAGCAGAATTGCTACATAATGCGGCGGCACCGGGATACTGAGCAGAACCTGCAACAATTAAAACACGACCATAATCGAATTTAGAACTTCTCTTATTTCTTGGAATTAGAATATCAGGAACGTCTAACGGTTCTAAAGATAATATCTTTGAAATTGATTCGACGATAAATTCGGGAGCTCCTAAGTCAGCAACTTCAATCTTACCGCAAACATCAATCCCGTCATTCAGCACCATGCCGGTTTTGATAGCAAACATAGTGATTGTATAATCGGCTTTGAAGCAATCGGGATGAGCCATTCCCGTTTCGGTATTCAAGCCTGTAGGAGCATCAATTGCAATTTTTAATGTATCAATTTCTTTTATTGCATTCAGAATATATGCAGCTAAACCATGCACATTTTCTGAACCGCCCACACCTAATAAGGCATCAATTATACAATCAGCTTTCAAATCGTCATGTTGAATATCATCTACATCTTTAATGTGTTTAATAGGAATTCCGATTGCCTTAATTGAACGAAAATTTACTTCTGTTTCCGGGCTCATCTTATCAACAGAACCAATCCACAAAATTTTAATTTTATATAATACCGACAAATGACGTGCAATTGCGAATCCGTCACCACCATTATTTCCACTCCCGCAAAGAATGCATATTTCAGGTTCAAGTTTATCTTCGTCAAACAAAATTTCTTCAATGAATTCTGCTGCGGAACGTGCGGCATTTTCCATCAAAATTATGGAAGGGATAGAATATTTCTCAATTGCTGTTGCGTCAGCAAGACGCATTTCGGAAGGTGTTAGAATGTATTTCATGATATCACATTTATATTAATGATATAATAATATTCAAAGTTTTCTATATTATTTCGCCTATTATTTTTGGATGTTCATTTTTGCATAAATTTATTATAGAATCAACATTATTTTTATCTGCGATTAATATCATTCCTATTCCAAGATTAAAAGCACGTCTCATTTCATCATTGCTTATATTTCCCGTTTTTTGAATTAACTTGAAAATTTGTAGCACTTCCCAGGCATCCCAATTTATTTTCAATGTCAATTCTTGTGGGATTATTCTTGACGTATTACCTATTATACCGCCGCCTGTAATGTGAGAAATTCCTTTGAGCAAATTCTTTTCTAATATTGGATATACGATATTTAAATAAGAACGGTGTACTTCAAGTAAGGCTTCTCCAATTGTTTTTCCAAGCTCATCAATTTTTGTATTGGCATTATATTTTTCTAAGAGTATTGCTCTTGCGAGTGAGTAGCCATTTGTATGCAGTCCTGTTGATGGCAGTCCGATTAAAATATCACCTTTCTTAATACTTTTTCCATCAACAATTTTATTTTTCTCAACAACCCCGATAATCGTACCTGAAATATCGTATTCGTCCTCTTGATACAAAGACGGCATCTCGGCAGTTTCTCCTCCTATCAAAGCACATCCGTTTTCCTTGCAGGCTTTTACAAATCCGCTGATGACACTTTCTGCCACTTCGGGATTAAGTTTTCCTGTAGCAAAATAATCGAGAAAAAACAATGGCTTTGCACCACAGCACAATATGTCATTGACACAATGATTGACTAAACATTGTCCAACTGTATTATGTACATTGGTAAGAAATGCTATTTTTAATTTAGTTCCGACACCGTCGGTGCTTGCAACTAGTATTGGATGTACATAATCGGAAAATTGAGCATCATAAAATCCCCCGAATAGACCTATATCGGTTAATACATTTGAATTGAAAGTAGAACGAACAAGAGGCTTGATACGTCTGACGGTTTCATCTCCTGCTTCAATATCAACACCGGCTTTTTTATATGTAAGACTCATTTTAAATTAGATTTTTTAAAATAAAACAATTTAATGAATATTTCTAAGAATCAATGCTTACCGTTTTTCATTGCCTTCATCAATTGAGCCATTCTTTCAGCCTGCAAAGCAAATGTTTCTAAACGTGCTTCGATTACCTGTGGAAAAACATTCCCGTCTGTTTCAATTGTCAGAAAAGGTATGTTCATTTTCCCGTTAAATATTTCGGGTAAACTATAGTTCTTGTTGTGCATACGTTCAGCCTGAATTTTATTTTCAATTTTCATTTCAGGAACGGAAACAGATTCTGTAAATCTCGTCGGCATACACCCAAATGGACCAAGATTAATAACGCCTGCATATTTTTCTATTGTCTCATGCAAACCAATTCCAAGCGTAAGTCCCGGCTCTCCCTTGAATTCAAGCGGAATAATATGCTTGCTATGGTCGAGCAAAGGTTTTATTTTTGTCCTTGAATATTTATAATATCCGCTTTTAGAGAGATTTTTTTTAATCCTGAATTCGGAATATCTCATGAAAATATTTCTTACAAATCTCTCGTATTTATTTTTGAAGGATG
>JBEKWK010000341.1:0-4096 GCA_049513175.1 FCB group bacterium | reverse complement strand
GAAAAATTAAATATTTCATTTCAAATTTATAGTGAAGAATAGGAGAGATAGTGATACAATCCATTAATCATATTGGTATAGCAGTAAAAGATTTGGATTTAAGTATTGAAACTTTCAGAAAAATATTTCAATTTAATGATGTTCACAAAGAAACAATCGAAACTCAAAAGGTAAAAATTGCATCATTCAAGGTTGGGGATGTGTTGCTGGAACTGACTTCACCAATAGATGGCTCTTCTCCCATTGCAAAATTCATAGAGAAGAAAGGCGAGGGTATCCATCATATCAGTTTTAATTCAGACAATTTAAATGAGGAGTTATATCGCTTTCAAGCTGAAGGAATAAATTTAATAAATAATACACCTGTTGCGGGGGCGCATGATTTGCTGATTGCATTTCTTCATCCAAAATCAACGAATGGTGTTTTGACTGAAATATGCCAAAAGAAATAATTTAAAATTAAGAATAAGAATACACAAAAAAATGGAAACTAATAAATTAATACTCATAATACTTGATGGCTGGGGCATTGGAAATAAGTCTAAATCCGATTGCATCTCCCAGGCAAATACTCCTTATATGCATAGCCTAATTGCTAAATATCCACATTCCCAATTAATAGCATGCGGTGAGGATGTCGGGCTACCTGAAGGGCAGATGGGCAATTCGGAAGTCGGTCATTTGAATATAGGAGCCGGGAGAATAGTTTACCAGGATTTGGTGAGAGTAAATAAAGCTGTCAGAACAAACTCAATATCACAAAATAAGGTACTACTCGATGCTTATAAATATGCTAAGGAAAACGGAAAAAATGTTCATTTTATCGGCTTGGTCTCTAATGGTGGCGTACATTCGATGGACACACATTTATATAAACTTTGTGATATTGCTAAAGATTCCGGGCTTGAAAATGTGTATATTCATGCTTTATTGGATGGGAGAGACACAGACCCATACAGTGGTTTGGGTTTTATTAAAAATTTAATGGAGCATCTCAAAACTTCAACCGGGAAAATAGCTACCGTATGCGGCAGATATTTTACTATGGATAGGGACAGACGATGGGAGCGGGTGAAGCAAGGTTTTGAATTAATGGTTTATGGTAAAGGAAAGCCTACTCATGATGTTTTGCAATCAATCCAGGAATCTTATAATCACCGGATAACAGATGAATTTATTTCACCAATTGTAGTATTGGACGATGATAATAAACCTGTAGGTTTAATTAAACTTGATGATGTAGTTATTTGTTTTAATTTCAGAACTGACAGGCTCAGAGAAATTACAATAGCTTTGACGCAACAAAATTATCATGAATACCATATGCATACGATGCCTTTATATTATGTTACAATGACTAATTATGATGATACATTCAAAGGTATCAGGGTATTATATGACGGAGCAAATGTGAAGATGACTTTGGGGGAAGTGCTTTCTAACTTAGGAAAACAACAACTGAGAATTGCCGAAACAGAAAAATATCCCCACGTAACATTTTTCTTTTCGGGTGGTCAGGAAATAAAATTCGAAGGTGAAGAACGAATTTTGATTCAATCCCCCCATGTGCCGACTTATGATATGCAGCCTGAAATGAGTGCCTATATACTTAAAGATGCTGTTGTCAGGGAGTTGAATAGTAAAAAATATGATTTTATTTGTTTGAATTTTGCAAATGGTGATATGGTTGGTCATACCGGGGTTTATGATGCGATTATCAAAGCTGTCGAAGCTGTTGATACATGTCTCGGTGAAGTTGTCGAAGCAGCTAGAGCAAACGGCTATAGTGCAATAATCATAGCAGACCACGGAAATGCGGATTATGCAGTTAATGATGACGGAACTCCAAATACAGCTCATTCTTTAAATCCCGTTCCATGTATTTTAGTAAATGATAATTTTAAAACTATTAGGAATGGCATCCTATCTGATGTTGCACCGACAATTCTTAAGGTAATGGGCATTGACATTCCTGAAGAAATGTCAGGTAAAATCTTAGTTGAATAGATATATTTTGTTTATCTCATAGCATTCCGGCTCTTTTTCGAAGGAACCATTCCAATGCAAAACAGAATATTGCTAATGCAAGAAGCCATGCAATATTCCACAAAGCAAATTCATTCCTGATTGTTACACTTCGAGGAATAAATGATTTTTTATTTTTCAAGTCATCGAGGAAACTGCTGCAGTTAGCAGGTGTATAAAATTTTCCTCCTGTTCTTTCAGATAGATTTCTTAATAAAGGAGCATTCATTTTTAAGTTGAGATACTCTAAAGATAATTCACCGACATTGAATCTGCCCTTATCGGAACCAAGGTTAGTACCATTGAGTTGTGCTATTCCAGTAAAATAATAATCTCCTTCAGGCATTCCGTCAATTTGCCCGGTGTACCTGCCGTTACCTGCAGATGTCAGCGTGAGGTCTTTGGTTTGGTTACCACCGGATACCTTAATTTGCACAGTTGCATTTTCGAGAGGATTATAAGATGCATCGTAAATCTGTCCTATAAACTCAATTTTTTCAGTATTAGCATAGACTTTTTTTGTAGTTTTAATATTTACTAATTTATTGTCTTGCTTTATGGAGAGCCATTTCATAGAATTTTGTATGAATATGTCAAATAAATCAGCCTCACCTGTTCTTCCTTTCGAAACATCTGCGGCATATCCTAATAATTTCCATCTATATAATCCATAACCCAAAACAACAATGCTTTTTTTATTTCCAAATGAGCGCATTAAAATCAAAGGTTCTTTTAATGGTGCATTATTTACTTTTATACCTGCTACGACCTCGCTTTCGGGCTTTACTTTCACAAAAGTTTCAGTTCTGAAAAGCGGTGGAAGCTGGTTCCATAAATCTATATCATTTGATGAACTGGTGACTCTCAGAAGTGGATTGGCTGATTCTTCAGCCTTAACATCGGGAAGAGCAAGAAATTCTTTCTGATTTGTCGAGATAGTTGTAAAAGGAAGAAAATCCTCAAGTATGCGAAGCTTGATGTAATCAGTATTTTGGGCAGCAACGAAAAATAACGGTTTGCCTCTTTCCAGCTCTTTTCTAAGCATCTGCATTACATTATCAGGAGTAGATGATATAGGAAAATCAATAAATATTATCATTTCTGATTGCTTCAAATCTGCTTCAGTCGGGGTTTTATCATAAAATTCTATTCCCTTCTTTTGTATGAAAGCTTTAACTTCAACTCCTTTTTCGGAGCTAATCGTATTTTTAATAAATGATAAATCGGGACTAGGAGCACCTGCAAATATGGCTATCTGACGCTTATTTTTTAAAACATTTATAAATTCCGAAAGAGAGTTATTTTTTAGGGTAATTTCATTTTCCAGTGCAGAAACAGTTGCAGTTATTTTATGAATTCCTTCTGTTTTTGGCAGATACTCGAAAATAGAAGTAAATGCATCTTTATCAGGATTGATATTGAAATTTTGAGTGCTTATCAAATTGCCGTTATCAAGGAGTTTTAGAGTTAAAGAACCTTGTTGATACCCTGAAACTTTAATATTAACATTTACGGGTACGGAATTATCAATATAAGCAATATCATTTGTAATTATTGATTGAATCGAAACATCTTTAGGTTCTGTCGAATCACCGATGCCTATAGTGTAAATCGGCTTCCCAAGCACATCTGCGTCATATATTGGATTCGAGCCGGTATTAAAAGCACCGTCGGTGATTAGTAATACAGCCTGAATATTGTCTTGTTCTGCATTGGAATTTATCCATTTTATTGCTTTTGAAATATCAGTCATCTGACCGCTATTATTTATATTATTCTCCTTGAAGTCTTCTAATAATTTCACTTCAGTATCAAATATTGAAACTTTGAGATTCTTTTGACTAATATCTGAAAATTTGGAATTTTCTATAGCGGTTTTTAAAAGGATTTTCCTGTCGCCTGAAGCATCTTTCAAGCCTGTAGATATAGAGTTGTCAATAAGCACTTCTAATCTTGGCGGTTCCTGTGTACCGTGTATTATTGTTAGAATCGGTTCAAAAAGTATAAATAGTAGCAGTGAAATTCCTATTGTTCTTAATGCCGTTAATAATATTTTCCGTTTGGTTGAGAT
>JBEKWK010000340.1:0-4101 GCA_049513175.1 FCB group bacterium | reverse complement strand
ATAGTAGGAACCTGAATCGGAGGCTATAATATTTTGTATTACAAGTGAATCAGAATTTGTACGTACATAATTGCCATTGTCTTTTATTTCCAATGAATCTTTGAACCATTGATAGGACAAAGTCTGGTCCGGGGAGAAAGCCTGAACTGTAAATATCATTGTGTACCCAAGGCATGTAACCCAATCAGTGGGATTGGATATAAGAATCCCTTCATGCCAGCCTTCCCTCCAATCAGCAAAGACTCTGCATGTATCCTTGAATTTTGTCAAGTCTTTTGTAATGCTGCCATTCCCCTCCTGGAATCTCCAATATCCAAGTAATCCCGTTTCATTTCCGTTTAAATGGGTATTCATGGTTGAGACTATTTGCTGTTGTGTCCTTGCTAAGTTCCAGATACGTACTTCATCTATAGTACCGGTAAATGGTCTCTGAGCATATAAATTATTTCCAATATATAATTTATTTCCACTATTATCTTTTATCTTCCCTTTAGGATTATTCTGAAAAGTTAATGTCTGCTCTATTCCGTTGATAAAAACTTTAGTTATACTATCTCCATCATAGGTTACTGCTATATGCTGCCACTTGTTTAATTCAATGCTATTTGCAAGTGTAGAACAATCCAGGGTGTCATTTACATTCGTTAAATAAAAATTCAGGCTATTCGAAGGATTATTACTAAGAGCAAGGTAAAACTGGTATGAATAATTTATATCACCTTTATCTAAAATTCTCGGATAATAACCGATTCCCCTCGGTTTAATCCAGGCTTCCCATGTCATTTTATTTGTTAGATTTAAAACAGGAACACTGTCAATTACAGCATAATTACCTCCTCCGTTAAAATCCAAGCCACTCTCACCATCAAATACATAAATATTCTGTGATGTTCTATATTTACGAATACCGTTTGTAACTTCGAGATTTGAATTAAAAATACCGGGATTAGTATAAGTATAATCGGGATTTTTTAAAATTGATTCTACAATTCCGCTGTTTTCAAAATCCCAATTCCAACCTGTAACCGGTGAATTAAAATATGAATTATCTGAAAATTTTACTTTAAGAGGAGCATGACCGGTAATGGGGTTTGCTGTGAAACGAGGTACAACGTAATTTATGGGAAAACCAAAATAATTCATTATTCTTGAAATTAATTCATACCGGGTTGTTGGTTGATTGGCATCATTAAATTCAGCTAAAGGATAAACAGAAGCAAAAGTTTTTTGATAGTTGTATCCCTGGTATTGTACTGCTTCAACACCGTAACCTGGCTCCAGAAAGGCAGTAACGCCTTCGGCAAGTGGATATAAAATATCCGGAGAATGGTAAGTACCTAATCTTGTCCCATAAAAAACCATTCCGGAAGTCAGACTATTCAAATTACCGACCAAACTATCCGGAGTACCTGTATCTGTACCATCATCCGAGCCTTTTAAACCAAATAATTCAAGTAATGTTTTGTTATTTCTCTGGTCCCAGCCTAAAATATCAGTACCTTCGATGTATAATTTTCCACCTGATTCAAGATAATTTTGAACTACACCAGCCATCCAGTCATCGAAAGGGATTGGACCCTGGGCATTGTTTGCCTGTGAACCAAAGCTGAGAAATGCCGCATCAAATCCATTCAGAGCAGAGGGAAAATCATTACTGTAAATTACATTGATTCCCTGTTTAGTAAGGAAATCACTAATTAGTGACCCGCTATATCCTCTTCCATTTTTTACACCTTCCCAAACCAAAATACCACCGGCAGTAACAGGTATTTCAAAATCCATTTCATTTCCATATGTAATCTGAGCATCAGAACAACTGGAAATGAGTTTTAACTTGATATATCTCGAAATTGCTTTGGGACTTATTTGTATTTCGAAATTTTTAGGTATAACTGTATTGCTATCAGCCTCTATAGCACAAGTGTAGGTATTTTTAATAACTTTAATATCCTGGTCATCAGAAGTTAATGTAAAATTGACACTATCCGACCTTACAAGAGGTGCATAGTTACGTATTATAAATCCTAATCTTATATTTTCTCCGGGTTCAATCGAACCGTTTTTATTTCCTAAAGAATCATCAGGTGAAACCTGTACAAGTTCGAGCCGCAGCTTCCTCGGAACATCAGCATTTTGCAATGTTAATGCTCTAAATGCATTAATTCTTCCTGCACCTAATTTATTTATATAGTTTGGATTTAATGAATCAATGTTATCTGCAGAACCCAGAACTTGCCTGATTATCTGGTCATTTGACCAATCCGGATGATATGATTTTACCAGGGCAAAAACACCCGTAGCTACAGGAGAAGCCATTGATGTGCCTTCATAGCGTGCATAACTGCTGTTTAAAACTGTACTTAATATTCCTCCGTCAACTCCATAATCTCCACCCGGGGAACCTATATCAACCCCGATTCCATAATTTGAATAAGATGATTTATGGTCATTTCCCGCTATTGAAGCAATACTGACAACTCCGGGATAGCATGCCGGATAAAAGTGGTCGGGACTATTATTATTACCCGCAGCGATAACGAGAATTGCACCCAACGAATCTGCATATCTTATAGCTGCTGCTTCTGAAGTAGAATAACCTCCTCCACCCCAACTACAGTTAATTACATCGGCACCCATTTCAGCTAAATAAACTATTCCGTCGAAACCCTTATCAATGTTATTAAAAGTAGGTGATGAATGAGAAGTCGGTAAAAATTTTACATTCCAACTAATCGAAGCAATACCGGTATCATTATTTGTCATACCTGCAGAAAGACCTGCAACATGAGTACCATGACCGTTATAATCAACCGGGTCAATCCCCTCGGTATGAGAGCTATAATCCAATACAAAGTCCCAGCCTATTAAATCGTCAACTTTTCCATTATGGTCATCATCTATACCGTTAATATCGCCTGAATCCAATTGCCATTTACCGTTTACAAATTCAATCGTATGCCCGTTATGATTTGCATCCTCACCGAGGTTCTGGTACAAATTCCCTACGAGGTCGGGATGGTACCATTCTACACCGGTATCGCATATTCCGACTATAATTGTTGAGGTACTGTTTTGTCCTTTGAATACATCCCATGCTTCTTCAGCATGGATTTGAGGTAAATGTTGCTGCTGGCTGTAAAGAGAATCATTTGGTACAACCGTTGGATACATGATAGGTACAGGCTCGACATACTCGATTGAAGCATCGCCGGCAAAATCATAAATAATATTTTTAAGGTTTGTCTCTGACACGCGTGTCCCTGATGGCAGATAAAGAGTATATATATTCGACAATTCGTTGCCTGATGTCTCCTGAATCTGAGGAATATTTGTATGAGAGTTTAGTTTCTGAAGCCGGTTCGTAACTTTTAAAGGTAATGTTGGACTAAGATGGAAACTGTGTTCCATATCACTTATCTTATATTTTAAAATTTTATTATCCAGGCTGGAAATTCCAAAATATTTTCCTTCAACACCGAGAGGATTATCTTTTGTTTTACCGATTAATTTTACATCCTTTTTAACTTTTATATAGAGCCTGTCATTAAAATACAATGCCCTGCCCTGAATATCTGTTCCATTGAGATTTTTCAGTTGAAACAAATTACATGATGATGTTAATTTATTGTGGACTGCATAATCTCTTTCAACTCTATAAACAGAATTATTATTAGTCTGTGAAAATGAAGTGAACAAAGTTGAAATAAAAACTAAAAAATAAATTGTAATAAATTTCACAATTAGTCTCCCCCTATGCCAACGAAAATCATTATTTAATTTGTAAAATGTAAAGACTGATAATCAGTTTATAAAGTTTATAAAGTTTTAATTTAGTTAGGAGTGTGGAGTTAGGAATTAGGAGTTGAAATTTTGTTAAGTTTTTACAAACAACTAATAACTAACAACTGACTGAAAACTGCGAACTCCCAACTGATAACTTTCTTTACTAAGTTTTAACTTTTTTATCTATGTTTACTAAAAACATATTTTTGTCTTTTTTAGACAAAATGTAATCCCAAAATTTCTGTGTTCCTTCCTTATGAGTAGGAAGGGGTAATCTTTTAATACACTCCTTTAATGAGAGCCAATCATAATCAACAT
>JBEKWK010000339.1:0-7301 GCA_049513175.1 FCB group bacterium | reverse complement strand
GGTTACAGGAATCCCTCTTACTAAAATTTTCTTTTTAAATTCATTTGTTTGTTTTTGGATAGTATCAATTAAATAATCAGTTCGGTTTATTTTTTTTCTGCCGGATAAAGCAATTTTTAGAGATAAACCTCCGGATAATGTAGATATTTTCCAATTATAATTACTCGCTTTCCAGTAGTTATCATTTATTATATTTGTTAAACCATAAGAATAAAAAATTTCAGGTACAAGCAGTACGGTTCTTGCAGAATTCAATGGCATTTCATAGCCGATACCACCGAGAGCCGCAACATTAATGGCTGCTAAATTTTGTATTTTCCCGTTATTTACATTTCTGGTATTTAGATTATTTTGTTGGTAAACAGCACCGGTGGGAGGATTGATAATAGCTTCATTTTCATCATAGTCTTTAATGATATAACTTCCTACCTCTGCTCCAACTTGGAGTAATAATCCTCCAAAAGGTCTGATAATCAACAAAGGTGAGATGTCTAAATTATATAATTTTGTTTTTAATGTATATCTCGAAACACCTTGAACTGCTATTTGATTAACTAACACAGTAATAGGATAATCTTTTTCAAAATCTCCGTTCTTTATATCTAATGCCCCGCGAAATCCTAAGAGTATATTATTATTTAATGGAAATTCTACCAGTAATCCTATTGGTAAACCTAAAGTATAACCATAACCTTTACCTTTATCAAGTTGAATGAATCTATTTGGTACCCCCGGTAATGTATCAAAGTTTGCAGTATGCAAATTATAATTATAATGGCTATATATTCCAAGTCTTGTTGTTAATTCATCCTGAGCTCTCAATATACCCTGTGAATTAAAGTAATAAAATGGAATAAATAAGATTAGTACTAAATAGACCAATATTTTAATAATCTGTTTATGATTTCTATGTTTCATTTTTGAAATTCTTAATAAAATTTGAATTAGGTTTAGTTTTAAATAATTATAATGTTATTAACAAAAATCAAACCAAATTTTTAATTTTTATATAAATTTACAACTTAGGTAAATAGAAAATATTGTAATAAGGGAATTAAACAGACAGAAATCTTTTAAATACTTTTTTTATGCTTTAATTTTACCGTCACCCATATATAATATTTTCTCTGCAATAGCTGAAACATAAGGACTATGTGTAGCACTAATAAATGTAACAGAAAATTTTTCTCTTATATTCTGAATAAGTTCGAGTACGGAAGCTGCATTTTTTGAATCGAGATTGCCTGTCGGTTCGTCTGCAAGCACCAATATGGGTTCATTTATTAATGCTCTTGCAAGGGCAATTCTTTGCTGTTCACCACCGGATAACTCAGATGGTTTGTGTCTTATCCGATGATCAATGTTTACAATTTCCATTAATTCCCTTGCTTTTTCACTGGCTTTTGCAAAAGATTTACCCGCTATTAAAGCAGGCATCATTACGTTTTCAATTGCTGAAAATTCAGGAAGTAAGTGATGAAACTGAAAAACAAAACCTATATATTTATTCCTGATATTTGAGAGTATATCATCTGATAATTTGCTATAATCATAAATTTGGCTATCAACATTCAATTCAATACTACCTGAATCAGGTTTATCAATCGAACCAAGAAGATGTAATAATGTACTTTTACCTACACCTGAAGGTCCCATAATTGCCAAAAATTCACCCGAATAGATGTCCAAAGAAATTCCCTTTAATACAGAAGTTTCTGTTTGAAGATTAAGCTTGTATGTTTTGTAAATATTTGTTGCTTTTAATAATATATTTGTCGGCATAGGGTTTAAAACTTATTATTAATATAGAAAACATCATTTAATCAAACAAAATTAGTAAATATGCTATCAAACACAAATTATTTATAAATATCTTTTTCCTGAATAATAATTTAAAAAAACTTTTATTTGTCCAAATAATGTAGTAAATTATATTTTCAATAAGTATAATATTTTAATAATAAAATACTTCTAATATAATAGGACAAAATTATGAAAAAGCCATTCATCCTAGTTGTTGATGATAACAGAATTACTACTAAATTATTAAGGAGATACCTTGAAGCTAACGGATTTGATGCTAAGGAAGCTTATGACGGTATCGAGTGTCTCGAGAAAGTTGAGGAACGGCATCCTGATGCTATTGTTCTTGATGTTATGATGCCGAGACTTGACGGATATGAAACTGTAAGAAAATTAAAAGAGCAGGCTCATACAAAAAATGTTCCCGTGGTAATAGTTACTGCTTTAAATGATGTTGCTAACCAAATAAAATCTATCGAAGCAGGAGCAGATGATTTTTTAAGTAAACCCATAGAAGAAAAACTTCTCATTGCCAAGGTTAGACTTTTATCATCTTTCCGTTTAGAACAAAAGAAATCTGAATCTTTAACAAAAGTTATTGAAAATGCAATTAATGGTTTGGTTAATTTTTCAGGGAAGAATTTGTCTGCTGTACTTTCCGAAGCAGGTATTGATTAGCAAATCATTTCTAATATTCTTTTACATTTCTTTGCCTTTCTCTTATTTAAGAGCGAGGCTTTTTTATAAATAATTCCGGAAATTAGCCGATAGTAGTATTAAGGCAACAATTTTTTTTAATATTAGTTTACTATTATAATTCATTTTTTAAATAGATTTAAATGCCGGATATTACAGAAATAGAAAGCGGTAGTGGGATTAAGCCTATAAACCCGCGAAAAAGTAATCAAAGACAATCGAAATATTTTCCTGATTCCGGAACCAGGAAAAATGTTTCGAGGAATTTGCACGTTGGTGAAGTAGTCTTAGGTACAATCGTTAGCAACCCAATACTGAAAGAAGCTTATGTCAGGCTTCCGGTAGGTACAATGCTTGCTTTTCTTCAAGGTAATCTGAAAAAAGATGATACTCTTCTTTTTAAAATAGCTCAAACTGAACCTTCTCTCGTTTTAAAAGTTTATGGCATTTCTTCAAAAATAAATTCACTATTTATTTCCTCTAATGAAATTACGAGAATACTAGATTTATCTGCTACACAAATTTATTCTGAAATTGTTGATATTATAAAGTATCAAAAATCTCTTATTATAAGGGATGATGTTTTACTTCTTTACAAAGCTTTCTCAGAAATTGATGATTCCATAAAAAAAATATATTCAACAAAATTAGTGATTAAAACCTTATTGTTTTTGCAGGAGTCTCATCTTCGCGAGAAGAATCTTCTATTCAAAAAAATAATTCCTTACTTCAATACAATTTCTTCTTTGAAAGATGCCTTAATACTTTTAGAGAAAAATACCGGGGGTATGCCTGAAAATATTGCTAAAGCTTTATTGAATTTCTATGCCTTTTTAAAGTCTGACTCAATTCCTCTTAGTGATAGAATAGGCTTTTTCCTAATTGGTGAAAATGATGAAAAGACTAATAAAAACCTTTATAATATATTAGTTCGAATAATATCGGATACTTCAAATCAGAATGCGGATAATCTTAATAATGCAATTAGAAATGCTGCTATGGAAATTGTGAATATAATTGAAGCTCAGCATCTAATAAATATTTATGCCGTACAAAGTAATTCTCCTATATATTTTTACCTGCCATTTTATACAAATGAAAATTATAAGATAATACAACTTGTAATCAAAAACCAGCCTTCAAAAAAAAGTACTAAAGGAAATTTTGAATTTACTATTTTTAATGAAAATGAATTTATAGATGAGATAATTGCAAAGGGAGATTTAAACAACGACTCTATTAATTTAAATATTATGACTTCTTCAGAACTTGATAGAAATTTAATTAAAAACAATTTTACTGATATTGAAACCATTTTTCAGGATAAAAATCTTCCTATATATAAATTAGGTTTATTAAAGCCTGATATTAAAAATCCACAAGATTATTCCAACAATACTTCACATCAGTCTGATAGTTTTTCCGTAGTCGTTTAAATCTTAAAACCATCATTTAACAATTATAAATTTTCCAATTAATATTTTTTTGTCAAAAGAAATAATTAGAAAATACATACCCTGTGGTTGTTCATTAATCGGAACATTTAAAATATTTATTCCTTCTTCAAATATTCCATTATACGTCTCCGATACTTGTCTTCCAAAGACATCATATACCTTAATCTAATATTTAAATTACTATTATTCGGGTTTTGAATAAAAGGATTTGGAAAAATATCCAACTTGTTGTTTGAAAGTTCCCCAGGACTTATTATAACATAGTCTTTAGTAGAATCGTATATTTTTAAACCTAAATGGTCATACCAAACTTCGCCTGTATGGTTTCTGAATAATGCATAATAACCAAGACTTTTTATCGGTTTCGCAGGATATATGATTTTTGAAGAGTATTCCCAATCGTGTGTGCCTGTGTTGAATTGTGCTGTCTGACCATATAATGGTGTATCATCCTGGTAGCGTACATCAATATACAAAGAATAATCACTATTTTTATTCCCACTGACATTAATACATTTTGACCATCCGGAAATCAGCAAATCCTGCGGTTGTGTTTGATTCAGGACAACATTCATATATACACCGCGGGATTCTGACAAACTATCATTTTTCAAATGTATTGACCGTTTGCCGCTTTTTACATTTAATCCACTGGTATCATAATCAAATCCTTTCTGGTAAGGTGTCCACATATCCGGCATGCCATCATTATTTGCATCTATTTCGAAACTATAATTATCAATTATATTTGTTGAATCTGCATTTTTTAATTTCAATAAACCTTTTCCTACATATAATAAACCTGTAGTCGAATAAACTAAAATTGGAAAATCTGTTTGTTTTGTGACAACCCCGGGAGGTAAGGTAAATTCTCCTGAATACTCATTTGAATTTTTGGAAGCGGGGCTTCCGTCATTTGTTAATTGTAATTCATTTGGTCCGCCTATTGAGCCTAATTCGGCTGTTACATATAAAGGTAAAGAAGGATTGGAGCGGAAAACAGCACTTGATGAATCGCTAATCATAGCACTTATTTTGATATTAGTATTGCCGCTTGTATCGTTATAATCCGATTTTACAATCACAGTATCAATCTTTGGGGAACATAAAATATTTCCATCAGGATTCCAATTTAAATAAACTCTTGCTTGTTTTGGATAAAGAGTGTCTTTCGATGAATAGCTGAATAATCTGCCCCCGTCAACCGTCATCATGTTGTCTAAGCCCACGCAGGTTTGTCCCTCAGTGTTACTGATTACAACATATTTATCGGAATTTGGATTTACAACAACATTACCATTCTGAAAATTCCTTTGATAATATGTTGCATTGTTCGGAGCATAAACTATCTTCAAATCATTAATATCCAGATTTGCTGTTTGAAGGGGTTTACCTAATGGTATATCAAATTCGGGATAATGTGCAAATTCCTGGTAATTTTCTGCGTTCCCAAACATACTTAGACTGTCCTCAATGAGTAGATATGATGCGACCGCATATAATCTGCCTTCAGGGTCATTTTTAAGAATACCTCCGAGTGCCTGGAATATTTTTTTATATTGATGCTGGCATTGTAATCCGACATTGCATAATTCAATCCAATAATTATCCGTAACATTTCCTCCCCATGTAGAATAAGCAAAACCCTCACTCATACCGCCGTCGGCATGGTTTAACAATTTCACTGCATCGCCTGCATACAAACCATTGAAAAACGCAGGACGGGGAGAAATACTTTGTTTTATCGTATCCAAAAAATCGAAAAGGTTATGCGACCAGGTAGAATCAGTGTACCCAAAAGGCGGGTAAACATCTACAGCCCACTTACTGACTACATACCAGGTATCATCTTCAAAAAGTCCGTTATATCCGTGAGTATCAAATGTCTTTAGAACCTCCTGGACATAAGCTTTCCTCCATGTTGAGCTCCCTACATCCATTATATAAAAATTGTAATAATCATTTTTTAACCTATTGTTTACATTAGTCATATAAGACCCTAAAGAAGGATATTGAAACATCTTTCCATTTTTATAAGCCTTTAAAATAAATTCATATCCTCCGTATGATACAATATTATTTCCTAAAATAATTTGTCTTTGTGCTGTCCAGGTTCCGCTGGCATTGCTCATCCTTGTTTGCTCTTGTGCTTCGTAATCATTATTCCTATTTACGTCTACTGATATTAATACTGAATCGGGGTCAACACCAGCGATTGATTCTGCCATTATCATGATATTAACAGTATCATTTGTTCTTGCTTCATCTATAATTCTGGGGACAACAATTGGTGAAGAATTATCAACGATTGCTTTTACAGAAAGTCCATAATTTAATTCCGTATTATCTTTTAATACTGTTTTCACTTTAATCCAATTTGTTCCTACAGGTAGATTCATAATTGCATTAGTTGATTTATAAACGATGCCATTTGATACAAAATTTTCTGTGGAATCATTTGAGGTATAAATTTTATAACCTGCTATATCCAGACTAAGTCTATCCGGAAGCCAATATAAAGTATTTACTATTCCTGATTGATATACTAATCCGGAAGGTTCGCATGAATGGAGAAATGCAGTTTCATCTTTATCAACTTCATTAAATTCTTCAAGGCCTAAGTTTAATGCTACAATATCCTTATAATGTAAAATCGGCATGTCGGGCTTAATTGCATGAACCTGTTTTATATCGGCATCACTGCTTTCATCCAACAGGACAAATCTCCTGGCAGCAAATCTGCATAAAAAAGGGTTGCCATTAATTGCACCATAATTAACTAAAAAAGATTTTGTACCACGGGGTAAATATTCGCTTGGTTGAGAAAATATGCTTTGGTATGATAAAATGAGTAGAATAAAAAGATATTTTTTCATTGCCGTACTTTAAATTAATTAATCCTGTTTTTCATAAAATAAAATTTAAATCAATTATTATCATTTTCAAAATAATATTTATTGCGATTGCATTTTGTCTACTACTTGTAGAGGCTTTTATATTAAAAAATTGTTTGATTTATTATAAATTACAATACTGTAGATTAATAAGTTTTGTATTGGGGAAAATTTATTATATTGTAATTTAAATGAATATTATTTATATTTTGTAAATAATAAATGCTCATCGTAAATAACTTATTTTATATACATGTTTTGATATCATAAAAAACTATTCTGACACTATTTTAGGAGATGTTATGCATATTGCAGACTTTATTGAAGACAAGTTGAATTTCTATGCTGAGGCTATTATCAGGGGTAATCAGAAATTGGATGAGCATGCACTTGGTGAATTATCATTCTATATGGCTTTGAGAAGAATTGTTGAAAAAAGAGGTAATGCTCA
>JBEKWK010000338.1:0-4133 GCA_049513175.1 FCB group bacterium | reverse complement strand
CTTTACCAGAAAGAATATCATATCTTGTTTGAGCGTGTTCCATGCTACATTTCCGTAATTGACAGGGATTTCAAAATCGTACGTGCAAATGACAAGCTACGCGATACATTTGGTAACGTCCAGGGCAAATATTGTTATGAAGTATTTAAAAAGAGGAAATCCAAGTGTCCAACTTGCCCTGCAATTCTGACATTTATTTCAGGTAAAGAAAACTTTTCTACCGAAGTTGGTTTGTCAAACACCGGAGAGGAAATGCATTATGTAGTTAATACTACTCCTTTATCCATTGGTGAAAACGGGGTCAACTTAGTTCTCGAAATTGCGAGCGACATTACCGAGTTAAGCAAACTGCAGGACCAATTAAATCTTGACCACGAATTTTATAATTCCATACTTGAAAATCTTGAAAGCGGTATCGTGGCTATAGATAAAAAAGGAAAGCCTCTTGTTTTTAACTCAAGGTTAAAAGTAATTTTATCCTGGAATTCCAAGCGTAAGCCTTCTTTTGATACCCTAAAAAAAATGCTTCCTAAAGAATTTTTTAATAAAGCAGATGGTAACGGGCTTATTGCAGAAATCGAAAGAACAAGCATCCATACTCATTCCGGAGAGGAAATTCCAATAAAATTTACCGCTTTGGAACTAAAAAATAAAAACGAAGTACAGGGAAGAGTCGCTTTTATCAAGGATTTGAGATAGGAATATATTAAAAAAGTTGTTGCTAATGAACCTGAATTAGTAGAAATAAATCATCCCGATGAAAACCGGGATGCCATAAACATTACCGAACCACAACAAATTTCTTAGTTTCCGTATAGCACCCAGCTTTTATTTGGCAGAAATATACACCGGAAGGATAATCACGTGTATCAATTTTCAATGTTTCGTCAGGTGTTACACCTGACGAGATAATACTTTTTTCAAAAACAGGAACACAAAGACCATTATAAATTTTAATTTCAGCAGAATAATTAGTTCCAAAATTAAGATTCAGATAGTCTGAAACAGGATTTGGGTAAGTATTAATTTCATTTGTTTTTAAATTATTTTCAATGATATAAGAAGGAATCTGTGTTTGGTGGTAAGTGAATGACCATTGTGAAGTCATGCTGTCATTACTTGAATTTATTTTCATTCCATATAATTTATGATAATTGGTACCAGTTAATCGAAAAGATGTATCAATTAGATTAGGAGCATCAACGAATAATGTAGAATCGAAATTAAACCCACCGGGAGGATCACCATCATCAACACCATTTTTTTCCACTACCTGCAAATGGTATTTATCACCACCTATAATCTTTGTCCATGCAATAGTAAAATCCAAAGGTTGATTATATCTTAAATACGGGTCAGGCAATGTAAATTCAGGAGATTTTAAAGTATGATTTCCTCTGTATAAATATACCAAAGGTGCTTCTAATCCTAATCTATAATTATCAGTTAAATAAACTATTTCAAAAATAATGATATTTTCTACTAAATAAGATTTACCATTATTTGAAGTAAAAAATAGATAGTTACCATTCAAATAATAAATAGAATCGTTATAGATACTCAAATTTACAATAGAAGTATCAATTGCATTTGTCTCAAAAACTTTTTCCCATGTATTACCTGCATCTTTAGTTTTAGCTACAAATTTATAATTACCTGAATTTGGAAGACCAATAAAAAAGTAAATAGAATCATTCAAAAATTTAAAATCGGTATTAAATGAATAACAATTTTGAAAAATCGAAGGTTGTCCCTTTTTTTCCCAAGTCTTACCAAGGTCTTTTGTAAAAAATAAATCTTTATAATATGATTTTATTATAATTTCTGATTTACTATTTATAAATACTTTATTAGCTAAGAAAATATCTGGATGAGACGGTATTAGTTTCCATGTATTCCACCCGTCATTAGTATACCAAATTAAATCACTGCTTGAAACATCCTTTGCTTTTTGGATAGCAATGCCGATATTTGAATCAGCCATGCAAAATGCCCCTGACCTATTTTGATAATTTGAATCAGTTATTATTTTTTTTACCCAGGTAATACCGCCATTTGTTGATTTTAATATCATATTTTTAAAAGAAGAAACTTCATCAAAACTTGAGGTAGTATCCATAAATAATGTATCGGCAAGACAATAAATTAATTTATCATTTATGAATGTCCAATCTACAAATTCACAACTAAAACCCTTTTGTGGTGTGGATTCTATTGAATTGAACCATGTCTTACCACCATCATTTGTAAGCAACATATGTGATTCAGAAGGTTGATATGTACCTGAAATAAATCCAAATATATTTTGGTTATAAGCTCTTAATTGTACCGGATTATATCTATTTATAATTAAAGGGTGGTTACTCTTGTATAATATTTCCCAATAAGGAATTATTTGAGAAAATAAATTTGTGCTAATGAGGTAACAAAAAATTATAATTGTTAACAAGATGTATGGAATTTGCTTAGACATACCTCACCTTTGCTATTTGTATGAAAGTCAGTATTTATCTATTTATAAACTTAACGCAAATTCTATCTTAAGATTTCCGCAACTTCTTTTTTTTACTTACGAATATTCTTTAACAAATATACAAAGGGAATTAATTACTTTCAAATTTATTTTTTAAAATTTTAAGTAGCTTTTCTATTGTGTAATAAGTTGAAATTTTCAGTAATTTTTAATCATTTTTAAATTATTTTAAAATTTTATTTGCATACTAACTTCTTAGTGTTAATTTTGCCCGAATATTAATTGCAATTTTGTAAAATGTTTTTGAGGACTGATATGACAATTCCCCCAAAAAAAGAGATTGAGAATAAAGATAAAGAAAATCCGGAAGAAGAAGGCAACCAGATGTTCTGGACGCCTGAGCTTATAAAATACCTGGAAGACGCTCCCTGGCCCGCTACTAAGGATGAATTAATAGATTTTGGCAACAGGTCGGGTTGTCCCCAGCAGGTCCTTGATAATCTTGCCATTTTGGAAGACACAGACGAGCTAATTGAATCGCTGGAAGACTTATGGCCCGAGTATGAGGACATGACTAACGAAGAGTATTTTTATAACGATAACGAAGAAGAGCAGTATTGCTGATTCTTTTGAGAGCATTTTTTTTTCTGTTAAACTTATGCAGGTTCAATTTATTAAAGAATCGAAAACAAAACTATATATTTAGATATAAAAGGTATCTTTAATTCAGGTTTTTGAGTTAATAATTATACATTGAGAATAATTTTGTGGGAGATTAATTACATTCAAAAGGCAAAGGATTATAAAAAGGAATAAAAATCTATAAAATAGATTCGTATATAAATTCAGTATAATACTGATAATTGATTAAAAGTTATTTGGTGCAAATCCCGGGAATTGAAGATTGATTGAGAGATAATATGTCTTTTTATAAAAATAAATTTCATTTATTATTCGATATATTTTTTCTAATCTTTATATACCATACCTTTTCATTAAATGCCTTTGGACAATACTCTGTCAAATCAAAGTATTTTCCCTCTCCTGCAGACAAAAACCAGGTCGAAATAGATGATATAAAATTTATAGGAAATAAGGCTTTCAACGATGATAACCTGAAAAATATCCTTTTATCAAAGCCTACAAGCAGAAGCTGGCCCCACCAAATTTTAGAATATTATTATAATCAGATTAAAAGTAGTCCGCGGCTTGAACGTATACCACCCAGAATGTTTACAAATACCCTTAATAATGGCATAAAAACCATGCTAAATGAGTTGCAGTTCTATGACCAGTCAAAAGCAGAGGCGGATGTGCAGATTATACAGGAATTCTATAACCAGAACGGTTTCCATGATGCTGTTGCTTCTTTCGATTTTGAACCGGATTCTGCCAGGGGAATTAATTTGCTGACTTTTACGATTAATGAGGATTCGCTTTATAAAATAAAAACGATTATTTATCAAGGGCTCGATTCACTGCCGGAGTTCTTGACTATTTTGATTGATGATTCAAAAAAAGTGAAACCGGGAGATGGTTTTAATGAAAATAATATTAAATATGACGTGAGTACGATTCAAACTCTTTTGCTGAACAACGGGTACTATTATGCAAGATTGGATATTCCTGTCATTACCAAAGATACAATCAGTTATGAAGA
>JBEKWK010000337.1:0-4148 GCA_049513175.1 FCB group bacterium | reverse complement strand
TGATTAGAGAATATTTAGATTTTTTTAATGATATTTTGAAAGAAACAATTAATATTCAAAACTTTATTAAGGGGGTTGAATTCGATGCATTTGCCATTAATGATGAAAAAATCTATGCTGTTTGCCGCAGTTTTGAAATAATAGGAGAAGCTTCAAAGAAAATACCACCGGACATCCAGGAACAATTTCCAGATATTGATTGGAAAGAAATGGCTAAAATGAGAGATAAATTAATACATTATTACTATTCTGCTGATGAACAAATTATTTGGGAAACTGCTATTAAAGATATTCCTATTCTTGAAAAGAAAATTCAATCATTAATTAATCAATATACTAAATAAGAAATCAATAAATAAAAAAATATTAATTTATTATAAATATAAATCATATCGTATAAAATGAGAGTACATGAGATTCCGGGGAACGAAGAATCTTTCGACAATAAAAATAGAATGCCTGTTTTTTTTATAGCACATGGCAGTCCCATGAATGCTATACAGAATAACCCTTTCACTCAGACTTTAGGTGAAATCGGAAAATCTTTGCAAATAAAACCTAAAGCGGTTCTTTGCATATCCGCTCATTGGCTGACAAGAGGAACTTTTGTCTGTACCAAAGCGACACCTGAAATAATCTACGACTTCAGCGGTTTTCCAGATGAGCTTTATCATGTTATTTATCCTGCCCCCAGCTCGCCGGAAATGGCAAATGCAGTGATGAAACTTGTTCCTGAAATTAAAGGAACAAATGAATGGGGACTTGACCACGGCTGTTGGTCTGTAATGAAGCATATTTTTCCCGATGCACATATTCCTGTTTTTCAGCTTAGTATTGACTACAATAATACTATGCAATATCACTTTGAGCTAGGCAAGAAGCTTAAATCGCTTCGCAATGAAGGTGTGCTGATAATTGGTAGCGGGAATGTCGTGCATAATTTGAGATTGCTGAATTGGAGCGATATAACTACTGTCCCATGGTCAACGGCAAATCCGTTCGATTGGGCTGTCGAATTCGATAGTTGGGTGAAAGACAAGATAGATAAAAGAGATTTTGAAAGCTTGATGAATTATGAAAAGATGGGCAAAGCCGCTAAGCTTGCCGTACCGACCGTTGACCATTATGTACCTCTTCTTTATTGTTTGGGCATGGCAGAGCCTGAAGAGAAAATCACTTATCCATTCGAGTCCATAGTCTTCGGCTCTTTGAGCATGAGATGTGTGAAGATAGGATAATTTTTTTCAGTTAGGAGTGTGGAATTAGGAGTTTTCTCTTGACCATCTGGTTACCAAGCTCCTGCTTGGTAACCCAAACTATGATGTTCCCAAGCAGGAGCTTGGGAACAAGGGCGAAAAAATTATTTTGTAATTTTCTGTAACTTTTTAGTAATTTAATTGTTATTGCATAAAGTGCCGGTGTTTATTTTATAAACTGTACGGAATGATTATGAAAACAAAGTTACTCTTTCGGACATTGCTATTAGCTTCTATCCTTGTTTTGGTAACATTGATGCCATCTTATGGTCAGACTTTCAAAAATAAGAATAATATTTTCAGCAAAGACAGGCAGAAACTGCTTTCCGACCAGGATACTTTTTTGCTCGGAATGGGATGTATTAATGATGTTTCGATCAGTCCCGACGGAAAAAATATGGCTGTTGCAGGAGGCAGCGGCAGAATACATATTTGGGATATTGATAAAAGTGAAATTGTAAAAACATTTTATAAAAAGATTGGCTATATCGTAAAAGTTGTTTATAGTCGGGATGGTTCTATGATAGCATGTGCCAGTAAAGATGAAATAGTCATTTTTGATACTAAAACGGGAAATATAGTAAAAGATTACCACAATTTTGATTCATTAACATTTTATATTAATGATTTTACATTTAGTCCTGACGGGAATAAAATAATCTTGGGTGGATATAATCATGTTTTGATATTTGATTTACAAAAAGAAACAATAATTAAAAATGTTACCTTAAGCGACGATGAAGATGTAAACAATGTTTCATTTAGTCCAGATGGAAAAATTCTTGCTATATCAAGTGAATATACCACAGATAACTTTGAACAGAAAAATTATATAATACTTTATGATGCAGGTAATTATGACTCATTAAGATCTTTTGTAGATGATGTTTGGAGTCTATCTTATGTTTCTTTTAGTCCCGATAGTAAGTACATTACAGTTATATCAGGGGGGAATGGAATAAAATTATGGGATGTTCAAACAGGTTCAAGAACAAAAATAATTGCAGAAAATGTAATGTTTTACCAAAATCAGTGTATACCTAATTTCAATCCCGATGGAAGTTTAATAGCTACTTCATATGGTATTTGGGATATAAATAAAGACAGCATCAAAATGGATTTCAAAGATTTTAACTGGGATATATGGACAGTCGGATTTAGTAATGATGGGAAGTTAGTATATACTCAAAGTTGTGACCAAAAAATAAGATTTTGGGATTTAAATACAGGTAATGTAATAAAAACATTACCCGGATATAATAAGTTTGTTGCCTCGATAGATTATAGTCCTGGTGGTAAAAACCTTGTAAGCGGGGGTACTTTTTCATTAGATGTTTGGGATATTAATAAGAAAATAACCCATAAAAACTTAATTGAACAACATTTCAACTTGATAAATTCAGTCGCATACAGTTCTGAGGGTAGTATGATGGCATCTGCTCATTGGGATGGAAGTATTATCCTTTGGAATACAAATAATTGGGATTCAATTAAAACAATAAACAAGTCTGCATACCCTGGTGGACATTACGATTATCAATCTATAGCTTTTAGTAATGATGGTTCGCTTCTCGCCGGTACTGGTGGATTTGACAGTACTATTTACATATGGGAAATTAACTCAGGTAATTTAATAAGAACAATTAAATATAATAATTATTTCACCCGTGTAGCTTTTGTGCCTAATTATAATTATCTTTCAGAATGTAGTGATGGAACTATAAAAATATGGGATACTAAAACCGGAAATTTAATTAAAATTTATTCGGATTCTTTATCTCAAATCCGCTCATTTGCATTTAGCCCGACAGGAGATACGATAGTCTATTTCAGTTATAAAGAATTTTATTCAAAACATCCAGATTCATTGGGTAATTTTAAAACTATTTCAATATTAAATCTTTTAGATTTAAATACGGGTAATTTAATAAATGAATTATGTGATACCTCCTATATTGATTCCGGTGGTGATTTATTTGTTTTCAGCAAAGATGGGAATAAAGTTGCATGTGGTGAAAGTAGTAGTTTTGGTAACAATGATTTTATTAGTTTATGGGATATAAAACTGGGTAAGAGAATCAAAATTTTCGATGATATCAATTATGGTCTTAAAACAATTGCATTTAGCCCTGATAGCAGGTATCTTGCAAGCGGGGCACAGGACGGCACTATAATAATACGTGACCTTTCAAAAATTGTTGATGTAGATGAGCCTAATGAGAATTTGGATGACATAAATAACATTTTTTTATATCCCAATCCCTCTTCTGGGAAGTTTAATATCAAGCTTGCTTCTCCTGATTATGGCAAATTCAGAATTATGATTTATGATATTTTGGGAAATAATATTTATGTAAATGAATTTGATAAATTGGGAAACGAAGCATCGTTCAATATAGATTTGAAAGGAAGCGGCACAGGCACTTATTTTTATAAGCTCATAAGTCCGAATGCAGTTGTCAACACAGGTAAGTTTTTTATAATGCAATAAGAAAAATATTAATATAAAGAGGTAATCATGAAAATTGTATTCACTACCCTGGTTTTATTCCTGGCGATGTTTTGCATTGCAGAGTCCCAGGATACTATTTCAGTTGAAATTTACAATATTAATACTGCGATTATATGGCATAAGCATATTTCAGCTAATTGCGGTTCCAAATTCGAAGTAGAAGTAACCAGCGATGGAACACATTTTACTGTCACAGAAACCGACACATCAACCGAATGGGCTTTTTGCGATTGCATTTTCAATCTTTCAACAACAATTACTTTTGTGCCGGCAGGAGATTATACAGTTGATATTTACAGGAGAGAAAAGCCGCCAAATTTTCCAAAAGACACCATTTATCTTGAAGGTTCAGTACCTTTCCATATTGATATGGGACCTCT
>JBEKWK010000336.1:0-4168 GCA_049513175.1 FCB group bacterium | reverse complement strand
CACCGAAGCCGTAAACCTCGCATTATCCGCCGTAAGATGACTAAATGCTAAAAGGAAAAACAATAAGACAAAATTCAACTTTTTCATTTTGGATTCAGAATCATTTATATTTAAAATTAATATTAACAAAAATTATTCAGAATTCATAACTCAGAATTCAGAATTATTACCATGGCTTATCCGGTCTTGTTTTCGCACCATGAACCAATTTCTTCTTTTGCTTTTTCTGAGTATTTTTTTCTTCATTATCTATTTGAGAAAGCATACGCTTTGCATCATCTTTTGAAATCTTTGATTGCTGTTGCTGTTGCTGCTGCTGTTGTTGCTGTTTGTTATCTTTTTTATCCTGGTCTTTATTTTGCTGTTGCTGCTGTTGTTTTTGATTCTGCTGTTGATTTTGTTTTTGATTCTGTTGTTTTTGTTGCTGCTGCTGTTGCTGAATCAGCATACGTCGCGCATATTCGAGATTATATTTGGTGTCCAAGTCTTTAGGATTATCTCTTAAAGCACGTTTATATGCATCTATAGATTCAGGATATTTGCCATCTTTAAGCAAAGAATTTCCAAGATTATGATAAGTCTTGGATAATGTGCTTTTATCAAGTTTCTGCACACCCAGGTCGGAAAATTTTTCTGCAGCCTTATCATATTTACCCTGTTTATAAAGAGCATCACCGAGATTAAAATTGCCTATATAGGAATCTTTATTTTTTTCCAAGGATTTCAGATAATTAACTTCAGCATCATTATATTTCTTTTTACTATATAATTCATTGCCTTTTCGTATATAGTCCTTTTCAGTCTGGTCATTAGACTGAGCCATCAAAAAGGCAGGAAAAATTATGAATAAAATTAAAAATATTTTTCTCATGTTTTCTTTGCTCCGAATAAATTAAGTGATGCTATATATTTATTTTTCTTTTCTGCAATAATAAATTCAACTATAAGAAAAATCAGGGCTGCTCCAAGGAACCACTGGAACCAGTCTACATAATCAGTAAACAATTTTGAAGAATATTGCCGTTTCTCCATACCTGCAATCTGGTCGAGTATTGCCGGTAAATCCGGGTCAGTACCTGCAGAACGGATGAATTTACCATTCCCTGCAGAAGCAATTTGTTGAAGCATTGCTGCGTCTAATTTTGTAACAATCACATTTCCTTCATTATCCTTCATAAATCCTGAACGACTATTTCCTGACATAATAGGTATAGGAGCCCCATTGACGGAACCCATGCCAATTGTATTAATTATTATTCCTGTTTTAGTCGCATCAGTTGCCGCACCGATAGCGTCATCCTCGTGATTCTCTCCATCTGTTATTATTATTAATGATTTATATTTTTTGTCTTCCTCTTTAAATGATTTTATTGCAAGCTCGATAGCCGCACCTATTGCCGTTCCCTGCACTTCCACCATACCTGTATTAACATAGCTCAAAAAAAGTTTTGCTGCAGAATAATCTGTAGTCAATGGAAGTTCGAGGAATGCATCGCCTGCAAACACAATTATTCCAATCCTATCATTTTGTAATTTATCAACCATTGTAGATACAAATTGTTTTGCCCTTTCCAGCCTGCTCGGCTTTACATCATCGGCATTCATACTATTGGATACATCTAAGGCGATAATCACATCCACACCTTCACGTTTGGATTCTTCCAATTTTGTACCGAGTTGAGGATTAGCAATTCCGATGACTAAAAGAGAAAAAGTAAATAATATTAATGATAACTTAACTATCGGTTTATAATTCGATACATCAGGAAACAAGCGGTTTATTAAATTTATTTCGCCATATTTTTTAAGAATGGCTTTTCGTCTGAACCGCATCAGTATGTAAATTCCAATTAAAACCGGTACAAAAAACAAAAGATATAAATATTCAGGATTTTCCAATCTCAGCATTATAATTTCCCGTAATTCTGAATGTTATTTTATGTTTTAGCAATTTCGGAAAAAATAGACGAAAAAATTTAGGTTAAAATGTATTTGTTTTAAAATTTTTTTTCAAAAATAATAAAATGAAACTCAATAATAATGGATAAACATTTTGAATCTCTGCTTTTATAACAATAAATTCTTTGTTAAGTTGCTTTTGTAATTATTACAAATTAATCAACTAATGATATTTTTGAATTGTTATGGCTATCATCAGCACTTCCAAACTTATTACAATTGACAGGCATTTTGCCGAACAGGAAAATCTTCATCCTGAAGCCACCGGTGAATTTACAGACCTTTTGCATGATTTGATTCTTGCATACCGTATTCTTGCAATGGAAGTGCGGCGTGCAGGTATTAACGACATTCTCGGTATGACCGGTATTACTAATTTTACAGGTGACAAGGTAAAAAAGCTCGATGATTATGCGAATGAAGTTATTTTCCGCTCTATGGAACGATGCGGGAAACTCTGTGTTATGGCTTCGGAAGAATCACATGATATAATTGCCATTCCAAAAGAAAATAAAAAAGGGAAATATGTTTTAATTTTCGACCCTCTTGACGGCTCTACTAATATAGATGTAGGTATAACCATCGGCTCTACTTTTTCCTTGTTGATGAGGAAAGACCCAAATGCTAAAGGCGACGGAACAATCGAAGATATTTTGCAACCGGGAATTAAGCAGGTTGCGGCGGGTTATGTACTTTACGGCAGCAGTACAATTTTCGTTTACACAACCGGTACCGGAGTCAATGTATTTACTTATGACCCGACAATCGGAGAATTTATTCTTACTTATGAAAATTTGACTATCCCCAAAAGAGGCAACCAGTATAGCTGTAATGAGTCCCATTATTTTCAGTGGGACGCGAGAGTAAGAATGTACCTGGATTCTCTGAAAATACCTGATAAATCGAAAAACCGCCCATATTATTCGAGGTACGTTGCCACAGCCGTTGCGGATATTCACAGAATTCTCCATTATGGAGGAATTTATATGTATCCCGAAAGCGATATCCATCCCGAAGGTAAAATAAGATTATTATATGAAGCGAATCCTCTTGCATTTATTATCGAGCAGGCAGGTGGCAGAGCTTCAAATGGCAAACAAAGATTAATGGATATTGTTCCCGACTCAATCCACCAAACAGTTCCGTTTTTCGTTGGGAGTGAGGAAGATGTTTTGGAACTGGAAGCTTTTATGCGAGGAGAAGATTAAAAGAAAATAAATTTTGGAAAATAATTACAAAGTAATTACATTTGTATTATGAAAACAAAATTAATTAAAATAGGAAATTCTTACGGGGTTCGCATTCCAAAGCCTCTTATAATAGAATATGACCTGCACGATGACATTGAACTCGAGCAATCAAATAACTCTATTATTATCAGAAAATCAGAACCCGAAGTCAGAAAAGATTGGGATACAGCTTTTAAGAAAATGGCTAAGAACAAAGATGATGAGCTAATTGAAAGCGAGTCTGTCTTTACAGATAAATTTTCCCGGGAAGAATGGGAATGGTAATCAGCCGCTTCGATATTTGGCTTGTAAATCTTGACCCTACCGAAGGTAGTGAAATTAAAAAAAAGCGTCCATGTCTTATCATTTCACCGGACGAGATGAATAGACACATCAATACTGTTATTATAGCACCTATGACAACAAAGGGTAATCCTTATCCAACTCGTGTCCATATTAATTTCCAGGGGAAACAAGGCAAGATTGTTTTAGACCAAATCCGCACAATAGATAAATCCAGATTGGTTTCTCGACTTGGAACAATAAAAGAAAATCAACGCGAAAAAGTAATATCAGTTCTTCAGGAAATTTTTGCAAGGTAATCAAATAAAGCTACACTGCCTTGATATTAATATGACTGCTTTCTATTTCCTGTTCCAATAATTTTGTCCATTTTTCTTTTATTTTTTCAAATTCAACCATTTTAAAATCAGGGTCAACTCTTTGTCTATACATTGCATCCCGAATATCACGAACCATTTGAACAGCATCGAAGTATTTATCTTTTTTATTTTTCATCAGTTAAATCCCTTGGACTTCTAATTTCTAAAATATTATAACCATATTTTATATTTATAGAATTATATAACCTTATTTTATTGTAATTAACGATATGTTTAAAATTCCAACTGACAAGCAAATCAACATGCTGTACAGTAGCAATTGCTATATGCTGTGTATCCGCCAATGATTTCTTTGTA
>JBEKWK010000335.1:0-4179 GCA_049513175.1 FCB group bacterium | reverse complement strand
TAATCCTTTTAATCCTCAATTTAAAATCAAGAATATTGTAGTATATTTGCTTGAATATAGTAAAACAATTTTAGAAAAATATTTCTGTAAAATTTGATTTCTAAATACTGAATTTATTCTGATATGTATTGATGAAAAAACAAAATATTATAAATATATTTATAATAATAATCCTCTTCATTGGGTTTGTAAGTTCAAAGTCTCAGCAAGATTCCGCCTCTATTCTTATTTCCCAACCGGGGACACGAGTGTCGGGGAAGACATACATGTCGAATACCGATACTTTAATTGAAAGTGTTGAACATTATATACAACTACAACAATGGGCTCAGGCTTTGGAATTAGCTAAAGCCGCTTTAAAACAGGTAGAATCTCAGTATGGCATCAATGATATAAAATATTATAATATTTCTTTAAAATTACAAAAAATTTATTTTAATTTAGCGGATTACGAAAACTCTATTATTTATGCAAAGCTCGATAGCAGCCTGTCATTACAACATTTCGGAAACAAGAGTGAGCAATATGCAAAAGCTTTAATTGAATTAGCAGATAATTATTATAAATGTTTGGTTTATGAAGAAACCGAACCATTATATAAAAATGCTTTGGAAATACTGCAAAATAATTATAAACCGGACAATCCGGAAACTGCATCGCTATTAAATAAAATGGCAAACTTTTTAGATGATTTGGATAGAATTGATGATGCTGAAAAATATAACGACCAGGCTTTGCAAATCAGGAGAAATCTTTATAAGGAAGATAATGCCGACCTTGCGTATAGCATTCTTAATAAAGGATATTTTTGTGAAAGACGGGGGAACATAAATGATGCGGAAAAATACTATGAAGAATCTTTGAAAATGTACAGAAATGCTTGTAAGGATGACAATCCGGATTTAGCATTTTGCATAAACAATCTAGCTTTAATCAGCTTGAAATTGGGAAAATTTGACCGTGCAGAAACTCTTTTCAAAGAAGCTTTAGAAATGAAAAGAAGACTTTATAAAGGTAATAACGAAAGTCTTGCCAAAAGCATTAATAATCTCGCCGATATTTATAGAATTGAGGGAAAGTATATAGATGCCGAACCATTGTATAAAGAAGCAATACAAATGAACCGTATGCTATTCACTCATGATAACCCGAATTTAGCCCAGATGATTAATAATCTTGCTGTTTTTTATTCTACACTCGGAAGGTATTCAGAAGCGGAACCGTTATATATAGAGTCATTGAGTATGTATAGGAGATTATTCAAAAATGATAACCCCGGATTAGCGGGAATAATAAATAATGTTGCAGATTTTTATACATATTTAGGACGTTTTTCCGAAGCCGAACCACTTTTTATTGAAGCCTTAGAAATGAACCGCAGAATTTACAAAGAAGACAACCCTGATTTAATAGCAAGCATTTTAAATTTAGCAAGTTTTTATAGAAAGAACGGTAAATACACGGAAGGGGAACCGCTATTTAAAGAAGCCCTGGAAATGTCCAGAAGATATTTTAAAAGTGATAATCCTGTCCTTGCTACAACAATAAATAATGTGGCAGCATTTTATGATGAAAGAGGTATGTATGATGAAGCCGAGAAATTGTATATAGAGCAATTAGAAATGTCGAGAAGGATATACAAAGGAAACCATCCTGACCTAGCAACGAGTATCAATACATTAGCCGCCTTTCTGGGAGATAGAGGAAAATTTGAAGATGCCGAAGCTTTGTATAAAGAAGCTTTGGAAATGCGAAGGAAATTATTTAATACAGACCACCCTGATTTAGCAACGAGCTTAAGTAATCTTGCTTACTTATATGAATCACGCGGTATGTATAAAGAATCCGAACCATTGTATAAGGAAGCTCTTGATATGCGGCGACGTATTTTTCATGGTGATAATCCTGTTCTTGCAAACAGTATAAACAATATTGCATTATATTATGCAAATCAAAATAAATTTCAAGAAGCGGAACAATTACTAAAAGAAGCATTGGCAATGAAACGCCGGTTGTTTAAGGATGAACATCCGGACTTAGTTCAAAGTATTTATTCCATGGCAAAATTTTATATAGACAAGGATGACTGTACAGATGCGGAACCATTATGCAAAGAGACCTTTAGAGATATTGAAAAAATAATAAACGATTATTTCCCTTCATTAAGCGAACGTGAAAAAGGAATGTTTTGGGGAACATTGAAAGGCTATTTTGAATCCTATAATACATTTGCATTTAATCGTGCATCGTTGCATCCTGAGCAAATCTCTACAGTTTTTGATAATCGTCTTTCAACTAAAGCTATTTTATTAAACTCTGTTAAAAAAGTCAGGCAAAGAATTCATGCCAGCGGTGATTCGGTATTAATAGATTTATTCAGGCAATGGCAGTCCAACAGGGAATTTCTTATTAAATTATATCAGCTACCTGCAAACTCTACCGATTATCAGGATGTAAATGTTGATTCACTCGAAAAAGCTACAAATGAAATCGAGAAACAACTATCTAAAAGGTCTGAACTTTTTGCTAAGGAATTTGAGAAAAAAACTATTACATGGAAAGATATAAAAAATGTATTAAAAGACAACGAAGCTGCTATTGAAATAATCAGGTACAGAAAATATGGACTTGTTCCTAATAAATTTAAGCCTGAAATTCTTATTCCCGGTTATACTGACTCTATAGATTACGCATTTCTTATTATAACAAACAAAACTTCAGAACATCCTGAATTAGTATTAATGAAGAACGGTGCCGACCTCGAAGATATGTTTATTAAACAACTTCGGCATGCAGTTATGTTTAAGTATGATGATTACGATTCTTATAATGTCTATTGGGGAGAGCTTGCAGATAAATTAAAAGGCTTTACAACAATTTTTATTTCTCCCGATGGTGTTTATAATAAAATCAATCTGAATACTTTATATGATACAAAATCTCGTAAATACCTATTAGATGAACTTGACCTTAGATATGTGACAAACATAAGAGACCTTCTGACTTGGAATGAAAATGCAAAGGTTGCTGTTTCTGACTCAAGACATATTGTGAATTCTGCCAGTTTATTCGGTGACCCTTTATATAATGTTGATACATTAAACCCTGACAAACAAGGAAAAGAGCTTATTCCACCGCTTCCAGGTACTAGAGTGGAAATTGAAAAAATTACCGAGAATTTGAAAGAAAAAAATTGGGTAGTAAATACATATTTGGGTAATAATGCTAAGGAAAGTGCAGTTAAATCAATTGACAATCCTCGTCTTTTACATATCGCAACTCATGGTCTATTTCTGAAAGAAAATCAAAAAGTAAACGTAAATCTGACAGGCGGAAATGCTCAGAAATTATCAGAAAATCCACTCCTTATGTCAATGCTTTTGTTTACAGGTTCTGAGAACACAATGCTCTCCCGCGAAGATAATCAATTCGATTCGGATGATGGAATTCTGACGGCTTACGAAGCAATGAATCTCAATCTTGATAATACCGAATTAGTTGTTCTGTCAGCTTGCGAAACCGGATTAGGAGAAGTAAAAAACGGGGAGGGTGTTTACGGCTTGCAGCGTGCTTTCCAGGTTGCTGGAGCAAAATCGCTTATTATGAGCCTTTGGACAGTCAGTGATGAAGCTACCCAGGAATTGATGACTTCTTTTTATACTTACTGGCTCGGAGGTATTTCCAAGCGTGAGGCGTTCCGCAAAGCTCAGCTCGACCTGAAACAAAGTATGCCCAATACTTATTATTGGGGAGCATTTGTTATGATTGGAGAATAAAATCAAGTTTATAAAGTATGTAAAGTTCATAAAGTTTATAAAGTTCATAAAGTTCATAAAGTTTGTAAAATAATAAATTTAAAATTTAAATTATTTGTCAAAGGGAATTTCAATGAAAGCTAAATATTTTCTTTATTCAATCATCTTAATTTTTGCATTTATATTTTTACCATCTATAAATTATTCTCAAAATGAGAAGCAACTTTTAACGCCTGAACAGATGCTGTCTTTACAGCGTGTTTCCGAACAGAGAATTTCTCCCGACGGTAAATGGGTGCTTTATACTTTGACTTCTCCCGATATAAAAGCTAATAAATCGAAGAAGGAAATTTTTGCCGTATCTATTATTGATGGTACAAAGCAAATCAAAGTAACTGACGATTCCTATTCTGCCACCAACGGC
>JBEKWK010000334.1:0-4182 GCA_049513175.1 FCB group bacterium | reverse complement strand
TTTCAGCGGTGCCTTCGGTAGACCTTTTGTCTTCATCGTCATAGGTCAAAATCTTGTAATATTCGGGACGGTGAACAAATAGCACAACATCGGCATCCTGTTCGATACTGCCCGATTCACGTAAATCAGAAAGCATAGGTCTTTTATCCTGTCTCGATTCAACTGAACGATTCAACTGGGCAAGTGCTATAACAGGAATATTAAGTTCTTTGGCAATTTGTTTGAAAGACTGGGATATCATCGAAATCTCCCGTTCGCGGCTTTCAGTCTTAGGTGCATGCATCAACTGCAGATAGTCAACTATAACTAATTGCACCTGATGCTCGGCAATCATTCTTCTTGTCTTAGCACGGAGTTCCATTATTGATAATGATGGGCTATCATCAATTATAATAGGGGCATCAGCAATTCTGTGTATAGTTTTTGCAATTTTGGAAAATGATTCCTGGCTGACTCTGCCTACTCTGATATCATTACCGTTAACTCTGGCTTCAGCACTTAAAAGCCTTAATACAAGCTGAACCGAATCCATTTCTATCGAGAAGAAAGCTACTTTTTTCTTATATTCAACGGCAATGTTTCTTGCTATGGAAAGGGCGAGTGCCGTTTTACCCATAGAAGGACGACCGGCTATAACGATAAAATCAGAGTCATGGAATCCACCGAGTATCTCATCTAATTTCCGGAAGCCGGAAGGAATGCCAATCATTTCCCTATCCTGTCCGACATGTCCTTCTATTATCCCGAAAGCGTTGTGAGCGATTTTCTTTATAGGTACATAGCTCTTGTGAAATCGTTTATCCGATAGCTTGAATATTTCAGCCTCAGCTACATCAATTTCCTCAAGAGCATCAGTAGAATCTTCATAGCAGTCATTTAATATTTTGCCGGTTGTGGTTATCAACATACGCTTCAAATATCGTTCCTGCACTATCCTTGCGTGATGTTCGATATTGGCGGCAGTTGGAGTTTTTGAGTTAATCTCCAGCAAATAAAATGTACCACCGATAACCTCAAGAAGCTTACGTTTACTCAGTTCTTCACCGAGGGTTACTATATCCACAGAGATTCTTTCCTGAAACATATGGAGTATTGTATCGAAGATTATTCTATGAGCTTCATTATAAAAGCTGTCCACATCCAAAAGTTCAATGACTTTAGCTATTGCTGATTTATCGAGCATCATAGCTCCCAGGACCGCAACTTCAGCATCATTGGAATGAGGAGGAATCCTGCTTCCCAAAGTTTCAAGAATTACATTTGGAGAAGTTTCAGTTCTTTTATCTTTTATTTTATCTGGAAAAGGATATGTTGAATCCATATTATTGAAATAGTTTTTACCCAATTTTATACCTCTTTATTTTAATTATCATTTTATGGGGAGTTCAATTTAATATAAACTCATTTGTCAACATTATAATTCTGTTAACAAGTTTTCCACATAATAATCAACACTATTATGATAACGATATGTAACAAGACTTATTCTATTTAACATTACTATAATCATATTTTCCCGATTAATCCGTTATATGATTTGAATTTTAGCAATATTTGTTTTTGATAGATATGAAATTGAAAAAAGTTACTATACTAAATATTATAAAAATTTTCCCATTCTTATTAATTTGTTTGATTTTTTTCCCCATTATGACCATACCGGTTCTTTCAGAGGTTTATTATCCTGGGGAGGAACTAACTTATGAGGTATCCTTTATTGGTATAAAACTTGGAGCTATAAGGGTAATTATTCAAGGTCATCAAAATATAGGGAATAAAAAAGTAATTAAAGCAAAATGCTGGATGAATTCCTACAGAGGTATCCCCTTTGTAACTCTCAGTGCAATATTTGACAGCTGGATGGACCCGTCCTTAGCTTTTTCTCATAAATTTGAAGGTAGTAATAAAAGAAAGGATGGAAGTTGGGATTTTGAAAAAATCCAATTTGATTATGAGAATCAACAATTCAAATGGGAAGCCTGGTACAATAATAAATTGGACTCAACCAGGATGATAAAATCATACAGAAGATGGAATGACGGTCTTGCTTTATTCTTTTTCGCAAGGCAGAATGTCTATGCAAAAAGACTATTGAAAGTACCTACAGTTATGCAACTTGACACTTCTTTTACATATATCAACTTTTCAGGTAAGACAGAAAATGTTGAAATCAATGCTGTTGATTACCCTGTCCGTACTGTATATTTCAATGGTAAAGCCGATTGGAAAGGTGTCTACGGCGTTACAGGTTCATTTGAAGGCTGGTTCAGCGACGATGATGCAAGAGTACCTATTCTAGCCAAAATGCAACTTTACCTCGGCAATGCCGACATTAAGCTAATCAAATGGAGCCGTGGAAGCTGGTCTCCTCCAAGAGCTAACTAACCAATTAATAAAGTTTATATATTTAATTCGTCTTAATCTGTAACTATTTATAGCCTATTGCCGCATATCCAACCCAGTGATGAATGTTTGCAGGGGCTGTAACCCCCATTCCAATTTTGTCAACAGGTATTGGAGTATGGTCAATACTTGTTGCATATTTTATCAACGTTCCACTTAATTTAATATTCATTAATGATTGTAAATAGTAAGATGTTAACAACCCGAACGGTACTGAATATCTGCCGCACCATGTCCATTTGTATTCTTTAAAGTCATTTTCTTTAACTGTATAATTAACAAAATTTCTTATTTTATCAAGTGTGATATTTTTTGTTAAACAAGAATTTATAATCTCATTTTCGTGTGCTATTGCCTGTTTATATCCTGCCGAATCTGCACCATAGAGTGCGAAATTTTTCCCTCCCCAATCCTGGTCGCCATAATGGACTGCGTCATTAGATATTATTATTGCAAAATCTTTTCCCCACTTAAGATGATTTTTCAATGTAACTTCATTTATAGCTTTTGAAAGCGGCACTGCAATTTCATTCATCCTACTGTACGGCATGTATGGAACAAGGATACTTATGATTTCTATGTTTCTGTTATAGTATTGCAAGAATGGGATAATAGCTTCAACCGAATGTTCTACAGCTTGCATGGAATCATTGATTTCGTACATATCATTAGGTAATTGCTCAATAATTTTTTCTCTTAGTTGTGAACATTTCACATTTCCATAAGGTTCTTTCCAGTGAGTATAGCTGTCAAATACTAACTTGTTTTCAAGCTTAAATTGTTTTGCTTTATGACATACACCAATTAATATAATAGTCTTGGCTTTTATATTCGATAGCAGTTCCGGATAGATACTGCCTACATAAGTATAATCATCATGAGGGGAAATGACAAGTTTCCATGGTTCTGAAATTTTGTTATTTATTGTACCCATTGCTTTTCCACTTTGCTTTACAACGCTGTCTGTGTATTTCATAATATAATCCATTTGCTCAGGATGAGTGGCGAAGCCGACTGTATCAACCGGATTCCTGATTGATTGTTTATTTTCAGGATTAGTGTTTTTGGAATTGATTATAAAATCTCCGGAAATAATCATGATAATTATTATAATTAATGTTAATATTTGTTTAAATGAATTTTTCATTTATAATTCCTTAAAGTTTTAAAACAAAAATATGGAATAAAATTTTTATTCAAAATTGCCATCTATCATTTATAGATAATTCAGAATTTTCATATCATAGACATTTTCCTTAGTTTCGTTTTTTCAAATTATGGAAATTGTATGTGGTCATTTCTCAAAAAGATTTCTTTAACAAAATGGATTCTTATTTCAATGCTGTTCGGAGCCTTGGTCGGCTTTTATTTTCCCCAATTCTCACAAAATCTTAATCTAATATCACAAGTGTTTTTGAGAATGATAAAGACAATTATTGTTCCTTTACTTTTCGGCACTCTGGTTGTCGGTATTGCCGGACATGGTAATGATATAAAATCAGTCGGCAGGCTTGCATTGAAATCCATGATTTATTTTGAAATCGTAACAACCATTGCTCTTTTCATTGGACTCGGTGCTGTATGGCTGACACAACCCGGTGTTGGTGTTAACTTAAAATCTGTCAGCGTGAACCAGGTAGCAGGGATGCAGCAACATGAAGTTACTTTGAAAGGATTGCTCGAACAGATTGTTCCTAAAAGTTTTATCGAAGCGGCGGCTAATAATGATGTCCTCCAGGTTGTATTCTTTGCCATAATATTTGCTTTGGCTCTTTCGCA
>JBEKWK010000333.1:0-4209 GCA_049513175.1 FCB group bacterium | reverse complement strand
TTATACAGGCAATTCGGAAAAATAAAGGATTTAAAAATTACAATAATAGGTGATATACTACACAGCAGGGTTGCGCGTTCAAATATCACAGTTATGAAAACGCTAGGTGCAGAAGTCGCATTATGTAGTCCGGGTACTTTACTTCCCCGCCATCTTAATGTATGGAATGCCAAAATAATTGAAAGCTTAGATGAAGTAATTGAATGGTCAGATGTGATTATGGTTCTCAGGCTCCAGCGTGAAAGAATGGATTCGGGCTTGCTCCCATCAACAAGGGAATATTCAAAATATTACGGTATTACACTTGAACATATCAGCCGAAAACCAAACCTTGTTCTGATGCATCCGGGTCCGGTAAACTATGGGATTGAACTCGATTATAAACTTAGCTCCTATCCTAATGTATTAATACAAACACAGGTCAGGCATGGTGTTTTCATCCGTATGGCTGTTTTATCACTGTTAGCGATGAATATTGGCAAAGCCTGAAAAAATCTGGACAGTTATAAATATAATAAAATGGGGAACCGAATTTTTTATCCAAAAAAATATAGATTCCCCCCGACTTGTTATTGAATTACTTCTTTGCGAAGTTTTGAAAATTGACCGATTAGGTATTTATACAAATTTTGATAAGCCTCTGAAATCTTCAGAACTCGACTTGCTTCATTCAATGGTATCCCGGCGTGCAAAACACGAACCATTAGAATACATTATAAATAAAACAAATTTTATGGGGAATGTATTATATGTTGATTCTTCTGTAATTATTCCAAGACCTGAAACGGAACTTCTTGTGGAGGAAGCAATGAAACATATAAACAATTCCGAATCCATTATTGGAGATTTCTGCACAGGTTCGGGTTGTATTGCTATAGTTTTAGCTAAAAATTTTCCAAATTCAAAAATAATTTCAATTGATTCTTCTGGTGATGTAATTAATATAGCAAGGAAAAATGCAATTTTACACTCTTTAAATAATATTGATTTTTATGTTATGGATTTATTGAAAGAAAATAAATTGGATTTTAAATTTGATATTATTATTTCAAATCCACCCTACATAGAATTAAATGAATATTTAAAACTTCAGCCCGAAATACTGCAATATGAGCCGAGATTTGCTCTTACTGATGAATCAGACGGATTGACATTTTATAAAAGATTTGCAGAGATATTCAAAACTTTCCTTAATAATAAAGGTCAATTTTTCCTTGAAATCGGATTCGGACAAGCAAAAGCAGTAAAAAATATCTTTGAAAAATCAGGTTACGAAATTTCTATAATGAATGACCTATCCGGCATTCCAAGAATAGTTCACGGGCAAATCAAATAATATCAGGTTCTCTTTTTCTTAAACAAATAATCTTTTGCCTTTGCAAGAAAATATTTCCCTATCGGTCCTGACATTATATTTTTCTTTCCAAGTCTTTCAGGATGCCATTGCACTGCTAACATAAACGGTTTCCCCGAAGGTTCTTTCAATTCCATAGTTTCGGGTATTCCATCGGTGGCTCTTGCTGTTATTACAAATCGTTCTGCAAGTTTGTCCACTGCCTGGTGATGGTTGGTATTTACTTTAGCTTTTATTTTGTGTGTGAGTTTATAAATCAAAGTTTTTTTATTTACGATGACATCATGGAAACATTCTTTAGGATTATCACATCTGTGTATAACAGGATTTTTATAGTCAGTAGGGATATCTACTATAAGAGAACCTCCATACGCTACATTCAAAATCTGCATACCTCTGCAAACTCCGAGAACAGGCAATTTTAATTCTGCAGCTTTTTTTATTAAATAAAATTCCAGTGTATCCCGCGGCAATTCCATACTTACTCTCGAAGTATCGCCCGGCTTTCCGTAATATGCCGGACAAACATCATCACCACCCGTTAAAAGCAATCCTGAACATTCTTTTAATAATTTAGATTCTTCCTCTTCTTTCATTGGATATATATCAACACATACGACATTTGGATTTATTGAATGGAGCCATTTTATATATCTTTCATTACTTTCATTTATTGAACCGGTAGAGAGTGCGATTTTTAAAACGTGATTTGATTTTGTCTTAGCTAAAGAATCATTTGTATGAAACAACGAAATAATCAGCAGAATAATTAATATACTAATATATCTTTTTAATTCAATTTTCTTAAAATGTTTTTTCATAACAGTCCTTTTATAAATTTATTATTTCGATTTATCTAATACATCCATAACATAATTCCAAAAGCTATCCTCACCTTCGATAATTTCAGTTCTAACCGGTAAAACATAACATGAAATATTATTTTTGATAAAAATACCTTTTGCAAAATCAAGCTTCACAGCATCCTTTTCGGTTGTTATAATTTTATTTATACTTAAATTTACACATTGATTAATAATTTTTCTAATGTCATTGTTAGAATATTTATGATGGTCAGCATATTTTATATGCTTAATTATTTTAATATCCAGTTGAGTTAAACTATCAATAAACCTCACCGGATTTGCAATTCCGGAAAATGCAAGGGAGCCTTTCTTTATATTTTCAAATTCCTCAATTGAAATTTCATTCCCAGAATTTAAATCATAAATTTTACCGGGTACTGATTTTACTTTTATTACAACATGATTCGATGTTAAATATGGCATTAATATTTTATTATCAACATCTTCATTAAGTGCAATAATATTTGCTCTTGATATATTATTCAAAGGCTCTCTCAACACACCTGCGGGAATTAATTTTGAATTCTCAATGGTTTTGTTGTCAATAATTACTATATCTATGTTTCGTTTTAATTTTCTGTGCTGAAAACCATCGTCAACTATCACAACATCAATATCAAACTTTTCATCTGCTACAAGTGCGGCAAGATATTTTTTGTCATGTACAATAACAGGAACATTTAGATTTTTTGCAAGCAAATACATTTCATCGCCGCATTCGTTGGCATTAGAAAAGATAAATCCCCCATCGGAAATTATTAGTTTACCTTTAGTTTTTCTTTTATAACCGCCTCCGATAATAGCAGGTTTGTTCCCACGAGACTGCAATCCTGCAGCTAACATCTGCACAAAAGGTGTTTTACCTGTACCACCGACAGAAATGTTTCCTACACTTATTACAGGTTTACTTATCTCAATAATTGAATTTCTTTTGTTATCGAAATTTCGATTTCTTTTGTCAATAAAGAATCCATATATATTCGATAAAATGTTCAGCATTATTTAAAATTAATTTTTTAAAAATTATTTATTTTTAGTTGTTGTTCTAAATTTTTTATTATTATATCTATACCATCTTTTTCAGATTCAGCAGGAACAAAAATTTCATCTGAAAAATGTAATTCTATTTTTGCGAATGGAGTAGGTATACTAAAATTGTCCCAGCTTTTTTTAGAACTAAATTTACCTTTAATTCCCACATTACATAATACAATTGCGGAGCCGCTTCTGTGTGCGGCGACAACCGCACCGGGTTTGAACTTATAAACCGGACCCTTGGGTCCATCCGGTGTGATTAGCACAAGATTATTTCTTGATAATTCTGTTATTTCATTCATTACTACCTTCCCCCCAATGCCTGATGACCCGCGTACCAGGCTATAATGCCATTTTTTTAAAAGCGAAGCCAATATCTCACCATCTTTACTAACGCTTACTACAGCAATTGCTTTTTTTTCTGAAAAATATTTCCAGACCGGCAGCATTAAACCATGCCAAAAAACAATGATAGAATTTTTTTCAGGAACTTTACCAATAATCTTATATTGCCATGTAGAAGCTATCATTCTTATAAAAATATTGAGCAATTTATATCTGAATTTCAATCCCATCAGCGACTTATTTCATTATTTGTATAAGTTAGAAAATTAAATATATAAGTTATGAATTATCAATAATAATAAATGACCTAAAAATGGTTTTTACTATGTAATGAAGATTATAAAATACCTTTTAAACACATATAAACAATCTTTGAGATTACAAAAAAGCTTCTTTGATTATCATATCAGCAATTTTTTTTGAAGCACCCTGAACACCCAAATATGAACGAATTTTCAAAAAGTCTTCCTGCATACTTTCATATTGTTCAATATTATTCAAAATGTGCAAAATATCTTCGGATACTTTTTCCGGTGTAGCATCAGATTGAATAAATTCATTAACGACTTTTTTATTCGACAATATATTAACAATAGATAAATAAGGTAA
>JBEKWK010000332.1:0-4210 GCA_049513175.1 FCB group bacterium | reverse complement strand
CAATCGCTGATGCAGGAATGACAATGCCTCCTAAATCAACATGGTTTGAGCCAAAACTTAGAGATGGGCTTTTTGTACATTTTCTTGATTAAATTTTATTTAAATATACAAAGCATTCCGGTTTTATTTGCAATCGGAATGCTTTTTTATTAATTGAATAATGAATATAACAAAACCTACATTAATTCTTGATAAAAGAAAATGTTTAAAAAACATTGGGAGGATGGCTGATAAAGCTAAAAAGCATAATCTTATATTTCGCCCTCATTTCAAAACACATCAATCCAGCGAAATAGGTAATTGGTTTAAAGATTTTGGTGTTGACAGAATTACTGTTTCTTCAGTTGATATGGCTTTATATTTTGCCGAAAACGGATGGGATTATATTACCATTGCGATACCTGTTAATATTTTAGAAATTGAAAAATTAAATTTTCTCGCATCAAAAATCAATATAAATCTTTTGGTTGAATCTTTAGAAACAGTAATGTTTTTAAAAGAACATTTATTAAATCAAGTAGGAATTTTTTTAAAAATTGATACAGGTTATCATCGTACAGGAATAATTTACGACAACATAAATTATATAAATAAAAATTTGAATTTAATTTCTAAGAATGATTTGATTAAATTTAAAGGTTTCCTGACTCATTCCGGTCATACTTATTTAGCAAAAAGTAAGAGTGAGATATTAAATATTCATAAAGACACAATATCAAAAATGAGTGCTTTGAAAGAAAGATATAAAGTTGACTATCCTGAATTACTCGTTTCAATCGGGGATACTCCTTCATGCAGTTTAGCAGAAGATTTTGAAGGTGTTGATGAAATCAGACCGGGGAATTTTGTTTTTTATGATGTGATGCAATTTAAATTGGGTTCATGTAAAGTGGAAGATATCGCTGTCGCAATGGCTTGTCCCGTAATAGCCAGGCATCCCGAAAGAAATGAGATTGTTATTTATGGAGGTGCTATCCATTTTTCTAAAGAATATATACTTGATGAAAATAAGAATAAAAATTTCGGTTTAATTGTGAGTATTAATGATGAAACTTGGTCTGAGCCTATTGAAGGAGCTTACCTTTCATCTTTGACACAAGAAATTGGAATCATAAAAGCAAATAAAAATTTTGTTGAAGCTATTAATGTCGGGACCTTAATCGGTGTGCTTCCGGTTCATTCCTGCCTGACGGCTAATTGTATGAAAAGCTATACAACATTTAACAATGAAGTAATAAATGTTTTTTCTTAGTTTCAAAAAGATAAAATGAGTACCACAGAACAAAAAACAAAACGTGCCGCACTATTAATCTCAGCTCTGAGTGCATTCTTAATCCCATATATGGGTTCCTCCACAAACATTGCTTTACCGACTATTGCAAAAGAATTTTCTATGAATGCCGTATTATTAAGTTGGGTAGCAACTGCTTACCTGCTTTCAGCGGCAATTTTTTTAGTTCCTTTCGGCAAAGCGGCGGATATTTACGGGAGAAAAAAAATATTGGGTTTAGGGCTGATTATTTATACTTCTTCTTCGTTCATTTCCGCATTTGCATTTTCAGGAATAATGTTGATTATACTCAGAGCTATTCAAGGTATCGGCGGCTCGATGATTTTCGGAACCGGTATTGCTATTTTGACCTCAGTATTTCCAAAGAATGAAAGAGGCAAAGCTATTGGTTTTAATTTAGCATCAGTGTATCTGGGACTATCTTTAGGACCTTTTTTAGGAGGTATGTTAACACACTATTTCGGATGGAGAAGTATTTTTCTGTTTAATATTCCCATTGGAGTATTAGCTATAATATTGCTATATTCAAGACTAAAAGGTGAATGGGCAGATGCCAAAGGTGACAAATTAGATTTAATCGGTTCCTTTACTTATTTAATCGGAATGATTGCAATTATTTACGGATTTTCACAGTTGCCGGGAAGAATTGGAATAATACTTTTGATTTTTGGTTGGGCAGCAATTTATATTTTCATAAGATTGGAACTTAAATTAAAAAATCCTGTCTTGAATTTATCGCTATTTAAAAATAACAGAACATTTTTATTTTCTAATATGGCGGCTCTGATTAACTATAGTGCTACTTATGCCGTAACCTTTTTATTAAGCCTATATCTGCAATATGTAAAATTATTATCGCCCCAGGAAGCAGGCATAATACTGGTCGCTCAACCTGTACTAATGACCATCGTTTCCCTTTTTTCCGGAAGGCTTTCGGATAAAATCGAATCAAGAATAATCGCTTCGGTAGGTATGGCTCTAACGGTAGTGGGACTTGCAATGTTAATAGTATTGAACGAAAATACCTCGATTCAATATGTGGTTATATGTCTTGTTATACTTGGAACAGGATTCGGATTATTCGCTTCTCCGAATACAAATTCAATAATGAGTTCTGTAGAGAACAGGTATTACGGTGTTGCATCAGCAATGATGGGAACAATGCGATTGACAGGACAAATGTTCAGCATGGGAATTGCTACTCTTGTTATTTCGGTACTGATAGGAAGGGTGCAGTTAAAGCTTGAATATCATACTCAATTGATTCTTTGTATAAAAACAGTTATTATTATAAATGTATTCCTGTGTACATTGGGGGTATTTGCTTCTTTAGCAAGAGGAAAGATGCATAAGTAATTCTGAGTTCTGAATGCTGAATTCTGAATTTTTGGGAAGAATTTTTAATATGAGAATATTATTTCAAATTTTCAAGTTCTTAAATAATTATTTGGAATTAAATAAAAAGTTTAATAACTTTAATATCAATAATTTATTAATTATTACCGTCGGCAAAAAATAATATCTTAAATTTTAAGGAATGAAACTATGAAAAAATATATCAAATATATAAGTTTTATTGCTCTGCTATTTATATTATCCTGTTCGAGCAGTAAGCCTCCTGCATTGAATCCCGACCAATTAAGCCCTTATCAAAAACGAGCTGATATTGTTATAGAAAACGATGATTATTCAAAAACGAATTCGGACATTAACAAGCTCGCTAAGACTTATGATGGATATGTTAAAAATGCGGCGATGGGTTTCGATTTGCAAAAAAATGCTTATTCTGAATTTGAGTTGCAGATTCCCTACAAATATTTTTATGATTTTACCAATGCATTTCATCAAAGATTCAAAGCAGATATTAAGGAAGAAAATATTACAACGGAGGTTTCAAAAGCCAGATTATATGCTGCTAATGCCGCTGATATTGACGAGAAAACAAAAGAACAAAGCGAGTTAACAAAATTGCTTGCAAACAGCAAAGATGTTAATGACAGAATTGTTATCAAAGCACAATTAGACCGACTCGATGGTGAATTAAACGAGATGAATCATAAGAGATTGGATTTTCTTGAATCTTTAAATTTTTCGACAGTGAAAGTTATCTGGAAAAATTCCTCAAATAAAAATGAGTTCAGAGATTCCTTAATTCCGCCAATCGCAGGTTTGGAGCCATTTCCTCCGCCCATAAAAGAAATTCTGTTTACCGAATATGGTCAGGAAAGGTCTTTTCAAATAGGTGAACCTGTAAAAATTCTTTTCTCAGGATTGGACCCGGATAAAACTGATGTAATCACAAAAACCGACTTTGAAGATAATACTATCACAATGAGGGTGGTGGAAAAAGGATTCAGGGAAATTGTCAGCCTCGAGAAAAAATGCCAGATTATTGATGTCGGTCTGGGACCTATTCCACAAATTAAAGCATCACCTTCTTTGGCAAGGGAGCAGATTATCGTAACCCCAAGGCTGAATGATGAATGTGTTATGACCGGCTATGAAATCCGTGCAGGTACGATTCAGAGTGGATGCATCAAAGGTCGGCAGAATTTAAACAGGTTGAGGAAGTGCGATAAAATTATTATTCTTCCGCCAACAACGAAGGATTCTGAATTAAGGTCGTCGCGGCTGCCAATGGGAATTTTTAAGAAAGTAGTGGATTTAGAAAAATAAAACAATCTTATTTCAATTTTGCAAAAGTAGAAAATGACTAAATAGAAAGTAGAAAATTATGACTAATAAGAAAATCAAAGTTTATGATTCATTGATTTTGGATATTGAAAAGGGTAGAGTTTTTGTCCAAAAATCGAAAGTGGATTTGACTTCAACCGAATTTAAGATTCTCCATTTGCTTGCCGGAAACATGGGTAAGGTATTTGCCAGGGACCAGATTATCGGTTTTGTGAGTGATAATGA
>JBEKWK010000331.1:0-4210 GCA_049513175.1 FCB group bacterium | reverse complement strand
TTCCGAAGCTCAGGTAAAAAGCAGAATCATTTTCAAAGACGGAAACAAAATTACCGGAGTAATAGTTCCATCAAAATTTAATGACAGCATATCACTTCAGGTAGGAGGCGGTTTCGTGGTTTCATACCCTAAGAATAATATCAAAGCAATTGAATCATTAAGAAAATATTTTGCATTTGGTATTGGAATTGGTATTCCATATTCAATATTAGGTATAAACGCTGCATTTGAACCTGTTCCTTATATTAATGCAACATTAGGCATAGGTACTCCTGATTTTAACAGTTTAGCATGGGAGGTGGGTATTGTCGGATATTTTCTTGACCAGGATAATTTTATCCGTCCGAGAATTTCAATTTTCTATGGCACCAATGCAATAATGTCATATGGCTCATATGATTATGGTTCAACAACATATGAATCATTCCCCGGGTTTAGTGTTGGAGTAGGAATAAAAACGATGCTTGGTGCTTCACATGGAACAACATTGGACATATTTTATATATTACCCAATAAATCTGCTTCTGATAGACAAAATGAATTGGAAAGGCAAGGATATTATTTTAATGACTCTCAACCTATTCCTATAAACATTTCTGTTGGATATCAATTTAGTTTTTAATAATAAATTGTGAGGTTAAAGATGTTTAAATTGTTAATGTTTTCATTACTATCCTTATTGATTGCCTCATGTTCGCATGTATCACAGTTACGTACATTGGACAACTCAGTAGTTTACAAAGAATCTGACCCCGATAAAATTGAAGTTTATAGCACAGCTAATATTGGCAAGCAATATTTGGTTATTGGGGAAGTATTAGCTTCGGCAGATGCAGGTGAAAATTCTGAAAAACCTGTACGTTTGTTGAGAGAGGAGGCTTCCAAATTAGGTGCTGATGCTATTATAAATCTCCGCTTAAGCTTCTGTGAAGGATATTGGGACGTCGGAATTAATGCTACCGGAACTGCAGTTAAATTTAAATGATATAAAAAGGAGAATTATTATGATAACAAAAAATTTATTGATTAGAACAATCATTATTATTTCTCTCTTCGCTCCCTTGTTGATGAGTTGTTCTTTTTCGACCTATTATGTTCAAACCGGCAGTAGAGTATATGAAGAAGTTAACCCTGAAAATGTTAAAATTTATTCCGGTGAACCCAAAGAAGAGTATATTGTAATTGCAAGTATAGCTGTAGACCATTATGGTGATAATGAAGCCGGAATAAGATATCTGCAGGAAAAAGCGGCACTAATTGGTGCTGATGCAGTAATTTTTACTAAATTATCATCCTTCTATACTAATAGAAATGGTCTTGCAGCAAGTGGTGTTGCCGTGAAGTTTAAAAAGTGATTCTTTTGGAAAATTTAAAAAAAAACCACGATCTAAGTTCGTGGTTTCATTTTATTTTTTCTTTTGAATTTCAATTCAATATTAATCCCATGCCGGTTTTGAAGGCTTCCTGGTTAATGGGAATTAATTTATGATACCTTTCGGGAAGCACGAGTTCGAGGGCTTTCCAGATTGTATCAATTTTCACGGTACTTGTTACCTGAATAAAAGCTCCAAGCATAATCATATTCAATACTTTTGTATTATTCATTTTAACTGCGATTTCACTGCCGGGTAGACCGTATATATTAATATCTTTCCTTGTAGGTGGTATTAAAATATTTGTACTATCGAAAATAATATTCCCGCCAACTTTGATTTTTTCTTCAAACTTGTCAACCGAAGGCTGGTTCAATGCAATAACCGTATCGAACATTGATATAATCGGTGAACTTATCGAAGTATCTGAAATAATCGTTATGCAATTTGCAGTGCCCCCGCGCATTTCGGGTCCATATGAAGGCATCCACGAAACTTCTTTGTTTTCGAGCATTCCCGCATAACCTAACAGCATACCCATCGTAAGCACGCCCTGCCCGCCAAATCCTGAAAAAATTGCTTCTTGTGTCATATTATTTCACCTCCGGAACTTTTAAATCTCCAAGCGGATAATAAGGAATCATTTTTTCCTCAACGAATTTATTCGCTTCTAAAGGAGTCATTTTCATGTTGGAAGGGCAGTTTGAAACTATTTCAATAAGACAGAAACCCAACCCTTTTTTTTGATATTCAAAAGCTTTTTGCATTGCTTTTTTTGTCTTACGTACATTTGCAGGTTTATGCACTGATTGCCGTGTTACATAAGCAACACCCGGAAGCATGGCAAGAAGGTTAGATATAAAAAGAGGATAACCCTGCACTTTTACATCTCTGCCATGTGGTGATGTAGTTGTTACCATACCAGGAAGAGTAGTGGGTGCCATTTGACCGCTTGTCATACCATAAATTCCGTTGTTGATAAAAACTGCAAGGAAATTTTCCCCTCTGTTTGCAGCATGAATAGTTTCACCTGTACCAATAGCGGCAAGGTCACCGTCCCCCTGGTAAGTAAATACATATTTATCGGGCAGCATCCTTTTTATTCCTGTTGCAACGGCACAGGCTCTGCCGTGAGCCGCCTGCTGCATGTCAACGTCGAGATAATGATAAGCAAAAACGGAACATCCGACAGGTGCTACACCGACGGTTTCATTTTGAATTCCCATTTCATCTATCACTTCCATTAATAATTTATGAGCGACTCCATGCCCGCAGCCCGGGCAATAATGGAGTTCAGTTTCCGTTAAGGTCTTAGGCTTTCTGTAAACAAGGTTTTCCTCGACGCATATTTCCGGATTTATTTCATTCATTTGTTCAAACATATTGCCTCCATTAAGAAATAAAGATTCGTTCAAAATTTTCCAAAATTTCTTCGGGTGAAGGAATTACTCCGCCCATTCTGCCGTAAAACTCTACTCGTGTTCTACCGTTGACAGATAGCCGCACATCTTCCACCATCTGACCTGCATTCAATTCCACATCGAGGATACCTTTTATTTTGGGAGCAATATCATAAAATGTTTTTTGAGGAAAAGGATATAAAGTTATGGGTCTGATTAAGCCGATTTTGTATCCCTTTGCTCTGCCAAGTTCCATAGCCTTCATACAAATTCTTGCTCCAAGTCCGTAGCCTGTGAAAATATATTCTGCATCTTCAGTGTTCATAGTTTTGAACCTGACTTCGGTAGCTTCCATTTCACGATATTTTTTCTGTAAGCCAAGATTAATTTGCTCCATTTTTTCAGGCTGGATAAAGAGTGAAGTAATAATTCTTCTTTCCTTATCTTTTGGTTTACCCGTGGTAGCCCAGGGTTTTAGCTCTGTGGAGCGTTTCATTTGAGGAAATAATTCAACTTTTTCCATCATTTGCCCGATAGCTCCATCAGCAAGAATCATGCAGGGATTGCGGTATTTTTCGGCAAGCTCGAAACCGAGTTTTACGAAATCAACCATTTCCTGTACAGTAGAAGGAGCGAGTACAAGTAATTTATAATCGCCATGCCCGCCGCCTTTGACAGCCTGCATGTAATCTCCCTGCGAAGGTTGAATCGTTCCTAATCCGGGACCGCCTCTGTTGACATTTGCAAGTAAGCAAGGCAGTTGAGCGCTTGCTATGTATGAAAGCCCTTCCTGCATAAGGCTTATACCCGGGCTTGAAGATGTAGTCATAACTCTTTTGCCGCATGCGGCGGCACCATAAATCATATTAATAGCCGCAACTTCGCTTTCAGCCTGAAGCACTACCATCCCGGTACGCTTTGTAGCATCTTGGGAGAGGTATTCGAGCACTTCGGATTGCGGCGTAATCGGGTAGCCAAAATAAGCGTCGCAACCTGCTCTAATCATTGCTTCGGCAAGGGCTTCATTGCCTTTCATTAACTTAATATCGCCCATTATTTCTCCTTTATATCTTTTGGTTCGTTCTATATAATAATAAATTAAGCCGACTTCTTTGCCTGACGGTAAACAGTGATTATAGCTTCAGGACATACCAGGGCGCAATTAGCACATCCGGTACAATTTAAATTAACTTTAACTGCGTAATGATAACCTTTTTGATTGATGCTTCCGGCAAGTGCAATTGTTTCTTCCGGGCAGGATTCAATGCAGAGTTCGCAACCTTTGCATTTTTGTATATCAATTATTATATCACCTTGAACTTTTGCCATCTTCTACCCCAATTTTATAAATATTATTAACTTATTTAAAAATCAAAAAAACACAATAAACAAATTACTAAGAAATTTCAGATTTTCAAAAATACAGTATTAATCGGC
>JBEKWK010000330.1:0-4229 GCA_049513175.1 FCB group bacterium | reverse complement strand
CAACTTTTGGCTGATTCAGCTTCAAAATTAACTAACTATGGTATTGCTTTAATCCCGGATAATAGCTCAACTGTTATAAGAACGATATCGGGTCAGGAAATTGGAGATACTGCAAGACTACATGCTTCAATCAGGGTATATTACAGAAATCCAATTTACAATAATCAGCCCTATACTGATTTTATAGTATCGACAGGAGATGCATCTATGGTTAATACATCAACTGCAATTGATACTCACGATTTGATTATTCAGGGTGGCGTTTCCTACAGGAACAAAATGGTTTTCGATTTGAGCATGCTGCCTCCTCTTGCAGCTATACACGGTGCCGAACTTGATTTGACTTTAAATCCGGCAAAATCCTATGCCGGTAATACGAGTTTGGATTCGATTATTTATGCAGTTTTGTTACCTTCAACTGAGCCGTATAATTCTTCTAAAATTACCGGCTCTTATTACGGGTACAGAAGCTCTTCTACAAGTAATTTATATATTTTTCCGAATATGATTTCATCAATAGATTACTGGACGAGATACCTTAATAAAGGATTTTTGGTGTTCTCTGCTGAAGGTATTATTAATGAATACCAGGAGCTTAACAGGCTGGTTTTTTATGGGAATAATGAAGCTGACAGCACTAAACGACCTAAATTAAAAATAATATATTCTACAAGGCCAAAATTAAAATCAAAATAAACATGAACTTCAAAATAAATATTTATAGGTTCTTAATTTTTTTACTTTTGCTCTTCCCGGTGCATGGAATAGCATCAGCCCAAGGTGGTTCGAACTATTCGCTTTTCGGTATAGGCGATTTCCAAACCAGTATAAATGCAAATTACGATGGTCTTGCAGGTACTTCGATAGCAGAGCCTTCAGACCATGAAATTAATCTGACAAACCCTGCTTTATGGTCCAAAGTTACAACTACGCGTTTATCGGCAGGCTACAGGTTTAATCAGAATTCTCTGACCACTAACAACCAAACTTTATGGCAAAATAATGGTTCAATAGACGGTGTTTTGGGGTTATTTTCAATTGATACTACATTAGGACTTACGGCAAGCTTCGGAATTTACCCTTATACTCATGTGAACTATTTAATCAGAACTCCGGTCAAAGTAATGTTGGATGATTTGGAAGTTGACGGCGATACATATTACCAGGGGAAGGGAGGTCTGTCATTAGCTTATATCGGCGGTTCAATAAATATTTTAAAAAATTTGTCCGTGGGTGCTTCTATCTTTGCTCTATTCGGCACTATTCAAACTTCGATGACAACAAATATTTATGGTGCAGATTATTATGTTTCCAGTAGTGAATTATCTGACAATTTTTCAGGTTATGGTTACCGTGTTGGATTATATTATTCCCTATTTGATGATGTAAATTTCGGTGCCTTTATAGCCGGTCATCCCAGTTTGACTGCCAGCCGAAGTTCAGATTATGCATCCGGTTACCCGGGTACTACTGATACGATAATAAGTTATTCCGATATTTCAATAAATCTTCCTACTTCGATGGGGCTTGGATTATCTTATAAATTGGGGAATTTTATGTTCGGAGGTGATTACAGCACACAGGATTTTTCAAATTTTAGTTATAATCCCGGACCTAAAACCGAATACAGGAAATCTAGTCAAATGTCTTTCGGGATGTCAATTCTCGGCAGTAAAAGATTAGGTGCATCCTTAGCAGAGAAAATAAATTATAACTTTGGTTTCGGATACAGGCAATTATATTACATAATCAACGGTATTGACATAAATGAAACTTATGCTTCATTCGGAATGAACATTCCATTAGTTACTTTAGGAACTTCATATCTCGATGCCGCTATAACAATCGGTTCAAGAGGCACCCAAAACAATGGCTTAATCAAGGAAATGTTCGGCAGGCTCACTATTGATATGAGTATAGGGGAAGTCTGGTTCAAACCTTATAAAAGAGACCAGTGAGATTAATTCTCTTATTCAGCCTTCATATTTACAACATGATTATTTTACTTGAAATAAATATTAAATTATTTATATATTTGAAATTGAAACATTAACTAAACGAAAAACAAATTAACGGAATATAAAATGCAAAAACGAAACAAAGATTTTTATCCTGAAGTACATTCAACTACTGTAATCGGCATTATAAGAGACGGAAAAGCTGTTATGGGTGCCGACGGACAGGTATCCTTCGGAAATACCGTAATGAAACATAATGCAAAAAAAGTCAGGAAGCTTTATAATAATACAATCCTTTCAGGCTTTGCGGGTGCCACGGCAGACGCATTTACTTTGATGCAAAGGTTCGAGGAAAAACTGGAAACTCACAGCGGCAATCTTTTCAGGGCATCAATAGAGCTTGCAAAAGACTGGAGAACAGACCGTTACCTCCGTCGTCTCGAAGCTATGCTTGCCGTAATGGATAATACGAAAGCACTTTTAATCAGCGGCACGGGTGATGTGCTTGAACCGGAAGACAATATCGTTACAATTGGTTCGGGTGGCACTTTTGCTCTCTCTGCCGCAAGGGCTATGCTTAAGCATACACAACTATCTGCAAGAGAAATTATCGAAGATTCATTAAGAATTGCAAGCGAAATTTGTATTTATACAAATAATGTAATAGCTATTGAAGAATTATAATAATATTAAGGTTAATAGATGGAAGAATTAGAAAATATTGAATTGACGAAAGAACAAAAAGCTCAAATAATTAAGCTGGTAAAGAAGGACTCATCCCAGATGCAATTAACACCGCGCCAGATTGTTGAGGAATTGGACAGGTATGTTATAGGACAGGATGCCGCAAAAAAAGCAGTCGCGATAGCACTTAGAAACCGTTGGCGGCGACAGCAGGTAAGAAAAGAGCTTCGCGATGAAATTATGCCTAATAATATAATTTTAATCGGTCCCACAGGTGTAGGAAAAACCGAAATTGCCCGCCGCCTAGCAAAGCTTGCGGGAGCTCCCTTTGTAAAAGTGGAAGCAACAAAATTTACCGAGGTAGGTTATGTCGGCAGAGACGTAGAATCAATGATAAGAGACCTCGCCGACCGTGCAGTGACAATTGTCAGAGAAGAGCAGACAGAAGAGAAAAGAGTTGAAGCCCAAAATGCCGCTGAAAACAGGATACTCGATATTCTAATTCCTCCCGTTATGAGAGGACCATCATTCGATACAGTTACCGAAAATGAAATAGAAGACAATTCAAAAACTCGCGATAAATTCCGTGAAATGTTGAAGAACGGCACACTCGATAACAGGCAAATAGAGCTTGAGATGATGGTTGACCAGATGCCGTCCATGCACGTACTTGGTCCGATTGGACTCGATGATATGGGAATTAATATACAAGATATGTTTGGTGGTATGATTCCCAAGAAAAACAAAAAACGCAAACTCACAATTTCCGAAGCACGCAAAGTTTTGGAAAAAGAAGAAGCGGAAAAGCTGATTGATATGGATGCCGTCGTAAAAGAAGCAATATCCCGTGCCGAAAATTCCGGAATTATCTTCGTAGATGAAATTGATAAAATCGCTTCACGCGGTGGTGCCGGAGGCTCCGGTCCCGAAGTTTCCAGAGAAGGTGTTCAGCGTGATTTATTGCCTATTGTCGAAGGCACAAATGTTAATACAAAATACGGTCCCGTAAAATCGGAACATATTCTTTTCATTGCATCGGGTGCTTTCCATGTTTCCAAGCCATCCGACTTAATTCCTGAACTGCAGGGACGCTTCCCTATCAGGGTAGAATTGAAAAGCCTAACACAGGAAGATTTTATCAAAATATTAACTATTCCTGAAAATGCGCTTATCAAGCAATACCAGGCATTAGCCGAAGCAGAAGGATTAAAGCTGGAATTTGACGAGGGTGCCATTAAAGAGATTGCCTCGACTGCGGCGAAAGTAAACGAAGATGTTACAAACATCGGCGCCCGCCGCCTGCACACGATTTTAACTACTTTGCTCGAAGATATTTTATTCAATGCTCCCGATAATATACAGGAGAAAGATTTGAAAATCACACAAGATGTAGTTTATACAAAGATGAAGGACATTATCGTAAGCTCCGACCTGAGCCGGTTTATATTGTAATTGAAAGTGCTTGTCATTCCCGCGAAAGCGGGAATCCATCCTTACATATTTTTTTACACTCCAGCAATAAAAAAAGTGTAATCTTATAACCTCTTTATAAATTCGTAAATGAAAATGAGAAAAAGAATTATTAAT
>JBEKWK010000329.1:0-4233 GCA_049513175.1 FCB group bacterium | reverse complement strand
GCTAAGTTTTAAGAACTACCCTTATGATTAATCAATGTTTCTGCATTTTCCTCAAAACCTTATTTTATAATAAACCTTAATAGAAATATTGTCCTACACAGCTTTAAACCTTATTAACTTCATAAACCCTCTAATAAGGTAATAGGGTATATGTCAATTTATACATTTTTCTACTAAGGTTATAATTTAAAATAAGGATTAAATATCATATTTTTAATTATTAATGCAAAATAAAAAAAAATCATTTATAATTATAATGGTGATAATAATAATTAAGGATGTTTTATTAACTGTCATTCCCGCGAAAGCGGGAATCCATATACTTTCTCGAATACTAGATTCCAACTTTCGTTGGAATGACAATCTTAAAAGCTCTTAACAATTCCAAAAGCGAAGGGGTAAAATAAATGTATTTTCCTATTATAGCCAAATTCCACAGCAGGCAATGGAAATTTTAAGTAATTTAATGATTGAACGAGCCATCTCCAAGTGGATGGCTTCATATTTTCTGCGATTGCCGGAAAATTCAAGTCAAGCCCTACCATATAGCATCGTTGCGGATTACTTAATTCGAAGCCCCTGACGCTGTACCCTAATGCAAGATTCAGCCATGGGGGACAGCAATTCTTTACATTTTCCGGTAATAGATTATGAACATCTGCCGAGAGCCAGAAACTTGAAGTATTATATGTATCAAAAAATGATATTACCGTTCCGGATGTTCTGCCTCCCATCCATTTAGCGGGGATGTACTGCCATTTCGGTGTAAAGTATTGTAAAAATTCATATTTTCTTTGCAGTATAAAAAAACTTGCTCCTAAGAAATTTGCTGCTATATCTGTCGGGCTGAAGCCGAATGGTGCCGCAAAACCGTCGTTTGTTTCGATATATAGCTGATAGGCAAAACCGAAGCACATTCCCAGCCATTCTGCTGTGTTTCTGTTTATCCCCGAATACATCAGTCCTTCGGAAGCACCGAAAGCCAGCATATAAGTGGCATAAAAATGCCCGAATTTATCGAATTGACGGGAATCTTCCCAGTCGTTTTGCCAATGGAAACCGCCGCCATAGCTCGTTTTCCACCAGAAATTGTACAATCGATAATGTGTAATTACCATTGCAGTAATTAATGAAACTCCAAAAGCTAAAGCAGGTATGGTTCTTACATTTGTAGTATCTTTAGGGCAGAAACCGTCGAATAGGTAGCGGGTATAGCCTCCGAAAGAATATGGTTTATCAGGTTTTAAGGATAATGAATCAGAAACTTCGGCATTTAGATTAGAAGAAGCATAAAGTAAAAATGTAAAAAGAATTATATACCGGCAAAAACCAATTTTCATATAAACATAATTATTTAGTAAATTAACAACAGCAAATTACATAATTTTAAAAAAAATCAATAAATTTTAAAAAATATTCAATTTTTATGTAACAAAATGCGATTTAAATTGTTATTGCAATATATAAACAGTGTTTTCTTAAATTAGTTTGGAGTTTTAATGAGAACAAAAATACTTCATCGTGCTTTTTCACTATTAGCAATCATCGCTTTTTTATCGTTTATAATTTATTCCTGCACCGAACCGCTGAACAATACTAACAGCAACAATAATAATAATACCGGTCAGACCGGCTCGGTTACTGGAAAAGTTGTTACTACCAATAATGCAGGGGTTATCGGGGCTGAAATAAGAGTTGGGAATGCTGTTACCTACTCAAATGAATGGGGTGATTACATCCTCATAGGAGTACCTGTGGGAACCCATGTGGTTATTTCATTCAAACTCGCTAATTATGCTTCTACTTTTAAGGTCGTAGCTGTAAAAGCAAATAAAAACAGTTATATTGATGCCGCACTGCTACCTATTGGTAAAAGCTTGCAGGTAAATGCGACCACAGGCGGCTCTGTGGCTTTCGGAGGTGCAAGTGTAAATTTACCGGCTAACGGCATTGTTGACAGCAAAGGTAATGCATTTAAGGGGAATGTTACTGTCCAGGCAACATATTTCGACCCGACAAACGCATTATTTTTCGGCTGTTTCCCGGGAGAATTCAAAGGAACCAGAACAGATAATTCCGAAACAATGATTGAATCATTCGGATATGTGAGTGTCGAGCTTTATAACGGTACTGAAAAAATGCAGTTGGCACAAGGCAGCCAGGCAAAAATTATAATTCCAATTCCTGCCATGCTCCAGGCAAAAGCCCCTCAATCAATAATACTTTGGTATTTCGATGAAACACAGGGAAAATGGATGGAGCAGGGTACTGCGGTTAAAAGCGGTAATAATTATGAAGGGAATGTAAGCCATTTCACAGATTGGAACGCCGATATGACGACTTTATCTTCATATTTATCGGGTAAAGTCGTGGATGGTAACGGCAATCCTATTTCATGTGTTGCGATTTACGGACAAGGTGCCGATTACACCGGAGCTTCAAATGTTTCCACTTCGGATGACGGTTCATTCTTACTGCCTGTAAAAGCTAATTCCAATGTATCCGTATTTGCTAAATATTATACATATACAAGTCCTGCAACGAATTATGGCACTCCCGACGTAGGACAAACAACAAACATAGGCAATATTGTTCTTAATGTTGATACTATGAATTGCGTGATAATAACAGGCAGGTTAATTGATAACGGGAATAATCCGCTTCCGGGGGTTTATCTCAAGCTATTCGATTCAACCCTAAAATTGGTTTATTTGCTCTATAACACCAGCAATGACGGTAAGTTTAAATTATTCGGACATATAAACAACAAATATTATGTACAGCAAGTAAACTATTGGTTCGATACTACAAAGCCCAGGCAATCTTTCCCTGTTACAACAGGCTCGCAAAATGGTCTTCTCGACATGGGAGATTTGAGGGTTGATGTCGGCGGTGCTACTATTGTAGGTAAAGTTGTGGACGCAAGCAACAATCCATTGGCAAATATTTCAATATACTCATCCGAAGGTGCCTATGCTTTCTGGGGAATGAAGGATAAATCCACCGATGCTAACGGTTCATTTATGCTGTGGTGCAGACCTTCCGTTACAGTGACCATAAAGCTGACAGATGCGAATAGTAATGTTAAATACATTACTCCGAGTCCGACAAGTCCGGCTTTAGGCGGAACTTTGGATTTGGGTAATATTACTTTTCCATAAAAGGAAGAAAAGTTCAAAATATCTTTAAATTAAAATACCTCCCTGCACCGGCGGGGAGGATTTTTTTTAAATAACGAATATTATTAATTTGTGTAAATATTTTGCAACCAATATGGAATATTTTTGTTATTAATATAAATAGTTTACCAATTTTAAGGGGAGTTTTTATGAGAACAAAATTACTTCTACGAGCATCCATGCTATTTACTATCCTAGCTGTTTTATCCTTTGTGATTTATTCCTGCACTCAGCCGCTTGGCAACCCGACAAACAACAATAACAACGGTCTTACAGGAAGTATCACAGGCAAAGTCGTTACCACAAATAATGCCGCTTTGAGCGGTGTCCAGGTAAGTATTGGCAATCTTTCCGGAATTACCGATGCACAGGGAGGATTTTTCATTGCGAATGTTCCTGCAGGTGATAGGGTAATTATCAGCTTTAAAAGCGATAATTATGCTTCCACCCAAAAAATCGTAACTGTTAAAGCTAATCGTACAAGCTATGTTGATGCCGCAATGTTAACTGTAGGTATTAAGCAGAATCTGAATGGAACATCCGGCGGTTCGGTAGCATTTTCAGGGGCAAAAATTGATTTTCCTGCTAATTCGCTTGTGAACAGCACAGGCAGTGCTTTTACAGGTACGGCATTAGTAAACGCGACATACTTTGACCCGACAAATGCTGTCTTTTACGGCTGCTTCCCCGGTGAATTTATGGGTACAAGGACAGATAACTCGCAAACCCAGATTGAATCTTTCGGTTTTATCAATGTTGAAATCCTGAACGGAACTGAAAAGCTGCAATTAGCCTCAGGAAAGCAGGCTACCGTTACAATGCCGATTCCTGCAAAGCTTCAGGGCAAGGCACCTGCTTCTATCCCGCTTTGGTACTATGATGAAACTCAGGGGAAATGGCTCGAGCAAGGCACTGCAAATAAAGTTGGTAATACTTATGTCGGCACAGTCAGCCATTTCAGCAGTTGGAATTGCGATATGCCAACCAAAACTTCTTACCTCCAGGGAAAAGTTGTAGATAAAAACGGCGACCCGGTTTCTTTTGCGACTGTTCA
>JBEKWK010000328.1:0-4249 GCA_049513175.1 FCB group bacterium | reverse complement strand
GCAGGTTTCTTATATCATTCCCGATATTGGATCGCCCGGGATGAATGTTTATGTAGAATTTATAGGTCCCTTTAATGTTGATGACACTACCGCATCAAAAGGTAATTTCGGCACAGACAGTTTATATTTAAATAATCCCGGTGATAATATTAGAATCGAATGTGTTAATCCGGCTGATACTTCAAAAGTTATTATCGGTCCTTTAGTTGTGAGCTGGGACGGCAGGATGATTTCTACTCAAATATTTATCCATCCTTCCGTTGCTCCAAATTCATGGGATTGGTCAGCATTGAATCCACAATATGTAATACCTTTGCAGGTATTAAAAAAAGGTACGCCTTCAAATCCACAAAATTTTTATATTGTCCAGCCTTTTACTTTCGGCGACCAAAGTGGAAATGCTCAAAGAGTTCTCGGACAGGGTACTCTTGGGAAGCGTTCTCCACGTGGTGCAATGCTCGTAGATTCGATGATACTTGCAAATGACATTTATACTGTTTCTCTAATTGACTGTGACCTCGTCACACCAGGTAACCAGGCATATCTATCTTTTATTTTATTGTCTAAAGGTAAAATTCAAGGAGGAATAAATACAGAAATTTCGGCAGATGGTGATATTTCCAAAAACGGGCATGGTGGTGACGGCGGTCCCGGCGGCGGTGGCGGCGGCGGAAGATTTTATGATAGGACTCTCGGTAGTAGTACATTGGGAGATAACGGGGGTTCCGGCTTTGTGAGCGGAGGAAAAGGCGGAGCAAATAATTCAGGTTTACCTTTAACAAACAATGCCTATTGTTCTATTGGAAGCAGTAGTGGGTCTAATGGACAAAGTTTAAATTTAGTTGATCCACCGATTGACCAGGCTTATGAATCTGCCGGAGGTGGAACAGGACATCCATTCGGACAATCGGGAACTCCTTGTGGAAATGGCAATGGGTGCACTGTTCCCGGTGAATATGGAGGAGGAAGTGGGTATCAACAGAAACAAAGTGGTGGTGGTGGTGGTTTTGGGACTGATGGTGTAGGCTTTAATATTCCAATAATTGGTTCGACTGGTGGCAGGATGCATGGCAATATTATGGTTGTACCAATTGCTGGTGGTTCAGGTGGAGCTAGCGGCAACCCACAAGGTATGGATACTTACTCTGGTTCAGGTGGCGGTGGCGGCGGTGCAATAAGAGTTTTTGCTCCGGCAATTAATAATCTTATTCTTACTGCTAACGGAGGAAATGGAGGTACTGGTGTAAGTAGTAATGCTCACGGCGGAGGTGGTTCGGGTGGTTTCACTGATATATCAGTTAAAATTGCAATTAATTCTGCTAAAGATAGTGTTTATGGAGGGGCAAGCCCAGCGAATTATAATGGGGGTTCCGGTAGAATAAGGAATGATTATCCTGTCAGGAATTTCGTTACAAACTTACCGGCAACAGCAACATTTTTCAGAGGTCCGACTACTGACACAAGCTCTCTTGTCAAAAGGCAGTTTACATTAACCGGCAGCAGAAATCAATTACAAAATATTAAAGTTTATATAAAACCTGAATCAGGTCAATGGCAGGAGTTTACAGGTGTGATTCCTTCGGGGAATAATTGGCAAATTCCTCTCAATTTAATTGGCAAAGATTCGCTTTATTTTCTTGCGGCTATACAGGATGTTACTAATCCGTCAGGTGATATTTCTCATCATAATATTGACCCGCAATTTGTTTTTTCTCAAGCTGCAGCTAACATTATAAAGATTTTAAAATTACCAAAAATTGATGGAGATACATTAATAACTTTTAGAATTACCGACTGCCCGGGTGCAACTCATCTTGATTCAGCGACCATTAGAAATGACGGTGATTGGCAGTTAATTCTAAATATGAATTCAGCAAGTTTTTCTCAAGCGAATAAAGGCTTTTCCCTTGTCAGTCCGAAAGTCCAAACGACTGTACTACCCTTGGATTCCGTAAAGATTAATGTAAGGTATAACTATCAAACCGGTCAACGGGGAATAATTACTGATACTCTTTTAATTCCGCATAACGATATGCAATCACCGAATCAACCATGGCGAATTGTATTTGAGGCAATTATAGATACTCTTGATATTTCAATATATGATATTACACATATAAAGCATATTGATACTTTGGATTTTGGAAAAATGTGCGTTGCCAATAGCAAAGATACATCTGTAACTGTAATGAATTTTTCTTCTGTAGATATAAATTTAAATATTCCTGCTTCAACCAAGCCGATTATTTTTAAATCTTCTATTAATGGCAGTAGCCTTATTCCGGTTACTCAGTCTAAAGATTTAAATTTATCATTCACTCCTGATAATGTGGGTTTATTTACCGGTATGATTTATATAAGTATTACTGAATGTCCCGCTTTTGAAGATTCAATCTTTGTTACAGGCGTGGGTGTGCATGCACAAATGGATTATTTGAATGTCAGAAATGATACTTTGGATATTGGCAAGGTATGTGTAGGCAGCACAAAAGATACTACGTTTATAATAAGGAATCTCTCAATATCCCCTGTTACATTGGATGACACGCAAGTTTTGGATAATGTAAATTTCGCTACTAAAATTATTGGCAGTAAAATTCTTTCCGAAAATAGCGGAACTACTACTAATCAGGTTACATTTATACCCTCATCTGAAGGCAAATTTGTTACAAAATTATATTTTAGTACAAAGGATTGTGGTGGTGATACGGATTCAATCTATGTTACCGGCGAAGGTGTAAAAAGCCAGCTTCAATTTACCGGAAGTGCAGTTTTCCCTGATACAAAAGTTGGAGCCAAAGATACTATTAGTGTTAAACTTATAAACAACGGTAAAGGGTCTGTATACATTACATCAATTCCTGTACTTTCACCTCCATTTAGTATAATTAATTATTCGCCACCTGTTCCCGGAATATTTGCCCAGGGGGATTCAATAATTTTCGATATTGAATTTGCACCTCAAAGCGAAGGAACTGATTCAACAATTTTAATAGTATTTTCGATACCGCAGAATAATGCCTGTGCGGATTCAGCTCAAATCTTTGTTAAAGGGACAGGAGTCAAATCTCATGTTGAACTATCAAAATATGCTCTTGATTTTGGGTTAATCGGAACTTGCCAAACCAAGTCTGATACTGTCATTGTGAGGAATAAGGGGACAGGACCGATTAATGTAAATTCCAAAGCAAATATTACAGGCAATGACCCGAATTATTTTCTGGTTATATCTGAGCCTCCATCTGTGCCATATTCTCTAAAGCCGGGTGACAGCAGTATGTATATAATAGAATTTGTGCCTTTGGGAAGTCACGATGGTACAAAAAATGCAATATTTGAATTAAATACAGATGACCCGGTTGATTCTGTTATTTCAGTACCCCTTACTGGCAGGAATGAAGGACTTAATGTTACTTTTAATCAAAATATAAATTTCGGAGGAGTACCCGTCGGAGATACGAGCAAAAGAACTATTACTTTGACTAACAATGGAACTTTACCTCAACATGTAAAGGCAGTAATAAGTAGTAACCCCGATATAACTGTTCTACCTCAGACCACTACGATTCCCGGTAACGGCGGCACTCAGGATTTTGTAATACAATTGATTTTTTCAAAAACAGGAAATTATTCCGATTCTATTACATTTATTTTCGACACTCCTTGCCCTGATTCTGTTTTAGTCCAGGTACAGGGAGTAGGATTACAGGGGAAGATAGCTACTAATAGTCTCGATTATGGTATTCTCGCTCCCTGCATGGATTCAACAGAAACAGCTACCCTAACAAATACAGGATTCATTCCGGTTATTATTTTAACAAATCCTTCTATTTCCGGAACGGATGCCGGTTTGTTTAGCATTATTGATACAAATACTTATCCTGATACTTTGCAATCTGGTGAAACATATAAAGTAGATATTAAGTTTAATCCTGCCAATTCTTCGGATGGTGTTAAACAAGCTCAGTTGGTTTTGAGTGTTTCAATTAACCATGATATAAATAATGTTCTGATAGACCTCAAAGGGGAGAGAAGAACAGGACTTTTATCAATTCCAAATCTTTTGTCTTTTGGAAACGTTACTGTAAATTCATCTTTACAAAAAACAGTTACACTAAAAAACAGTGGGATGCAGCCGATTTCCCTAAGGTCAATTTTGCCTTTTCAAAATGGGAAAGTATTTAAAACTATTCCTTACCCGGTTCCTTCAATCACATTGAATCCCGGTGATAGTATCACATTAATAGTG
>JBEKWK010000327.1:0-4254 GCA_049513175.1 FCB group bacterium | reverse complement strand
GGTAATAAAGTTGAAAAAAATAAAATAGGATAATTTACAGGTCTGACTGAATCTGTAAATCATCCGATATATTTATTCTTAAAGAACTACAAGCTCATCAGATGCCTGTGTAAGAGGTTTTCCGCCATTTCTTGTAACATAAACATTATCTTCTATCCTCATACCGAATTTATCCGGAAGATATATACCCGGTTCGATAGCAATTACAGCATGTTCAGGTACAATCTGGTCATCCATCCTGAAAGTTATCGTCGGAAATTCATGTTCAACTAAACCGATACCATGACCTAAAGAATGCTGGAAAAATTCTCCGAAACCTTCTTTCTTTATTATTCCTCTTGCAAATTCATCTACGGTTTTTCCGTTCATACCCGGGCGAACGCTATTTATTGCGTGTTCTTTTGCCCTATGTAATATTTTATAAATTCTCTTCTGGTCTTTTGATGCCTTGTCAACGGCAACAGTACGGGTAATATCAGAACAGAATCCATTGACCTTGCACCCGAAATCGAGTATTATTAAATCTCCGGACTTGAATTTCCTGTCGCTTGGTTTTCCATGTACAATAGCACCTCTCGGACCACTTGTAACTATCGGGTCAAACGGGTCGCCTTCGGAACCGAACACTCTGGATTGATATGATATCTCGAGAGCTATATCTTTTTCGGATACACCGGGTCTTATCTTTTTAATAATTTTATTATAAGTTTTAATGGCTAAATCACAGGCGTTAGTAATTTCCTGTAATTCTTCGGGTGATTTGGGGATTGTAAACCTTTCAACGAGATTCTCGGCAGGTTTAAACTTTAATGGTCTTAATTGATTTCTTACACTTACAGCCTTGGAATAAGCCATTCTGTCAGATTCAAATGCTATTGCAACCGCTTTTTTCAGAATCTTTTTTGTCTTCACATGCTTCCAGACATCCCTTGTAATATAAGTATTCATATTAGGCAAAGGAAAAAGCTCTGTTTTTATTTGTTCTTCATACCTGTCGTCAGTATAAAAATGAAGTTCATCAAACGTTATAAACAGAACAGCACTTGAACCGGAAAAGTTGGTCAGGTATCTTATATTCGGCAAATAACTTACAACGATAGCATCCACTTTCATATCTTCCATAGTAAAACGTATCTGGTCTAAACGAATGTCAGCCATCTTAGGATAATTATGAGTGGGAGCCGGTGGAACAATAATATTTGGTTTTGCCATATCTTTCATTTTAAATTTATTTAACAAAGTAATTAGGTGATTCCTTAGTAATCTGAACATCATGAGGATGCGATTCACGCAAGCCTGCTGTTGTCATTCTGATAAATCTTGCTTTTTGTTTCATCTCAGGTATAGTTAAACAGCCGCTATAACCCATTGCAGCCCTCAAACCTCCTATTAGTTGATAAATTGTATCGGCTAAGCCGCCTTTGTAAGGAACTCTGCCTTCAATCCCTTCAGGAACTAATTTCACAATATCCTCTTCCACATCCTGGTAATATCTGTCTGCCGAGCCTTCCTGCATGGCACCGAGAGAGCCCATACCTCTGTACATTTTAAAAACTCTGCCCTCATAAAAAATCTTTTCACCGGGACTTTCCTCATGTCCTGCAAATAAGCCGCCAATCATAACGGAATCCGCCCCGGCACCGATAGCTTTAGATATATCCCCTGTTTGCTTGATACCTCCGTCTGCAATCAAAGGGATTCCTACTTCACTCGCCACACCGGCTACATTCATTATAGCCGTTAACTGAGGTATGCCAACACCGGCTATGATTCTTGTTGTACATATAGAACCCGGACCAATTCCCACCTTTAAGGCATCGGCACCTGCTTTTATCAATGCTTTTGCAGCTTCCGCAGTCCCGATATTACCTGCCACAACCTGCAAATCAGGATGGTTGGATTTTGCTGTTTTTACAATATCAATTACACTCTTTGTATGTCCATGAGCAGTATCAACAAAAATCGCATCTACACCGGCTTCAATAAGAGCTTCAATCCGTTCCAAAGTATTTCGTGCTATACCTACAGCAGCACCTACCCTAAGCCTGCCTAAATCATCCTTACAGGCAAACGGATGTTTCTTCTTTTTTTGTATATCTTTGAATGTGATTAAACCCTGTAAAATATAATTGTCATCAACAACCGGCAGTTTTTCTATCCTGTGCTTTTGCAGGGAATACTCTGCTACTTCGAGTGTAGTCCCAACCGGTACGGTAACAAGATTATCCTTTGTCATAAAGGACGCTACCTTTTCATTCTGGTCAGGGTTGAATCGCAGGTCGCGATTCGTTATAATTCCAATTAATTTTCTATTTCCATCAACAACCGGTATTCCAGATATATGAAATTTTGACATTAATTCGAGAGCATCATAAACAGTCTGGTCTTTTGTCAAAGTTATCGGCTTTTGTATCATCCCGCTCTCTGAACGTTTTACCCTGTCAATGTGTTCAGCTTGTTTTTCAATTGACATGTTTTTGTGAACGACGCCCAAGCCGCCTTCTCTTGCGATAGCAACTGCCATATCTGCCTCAGTTATCGAATCCATTGCGGCACTTAATATGGGAATATTAAGCTTGATTTTATTTGTTAAATTAGTTTCAAGATTGGTATCTCTCGGCAAAACTTCAGAGTAACCCGGAACCAAAAGAACGTCATCGTATGTAATTCCTTCACCGATGATTTTATTGCTTTCCATATTATATTCTTACTTTATTCCTGAAAAAATAAAACTTTCCTGACTTTTGCCAAATAAATAGTTCTATGACGTTTATTTACTTGTATTCATTTAAATTCTTTTAGTTTACTGCTTTTGATTTCTCGATAACTTTCATTTTATTTTCTATATGAATCACAAATTGCCTCGCTTCGTCCCGCTCTTCAACACTTTGAGAATTGACGACCAGTTCCTTTGCCTTAAGGAGTTCTTCTTTGATATTTTCTGAATTTATCGTTTCAGCATCGTCAGCCGTATCAACGAGAATGGATATTTTGTTTTTATGTACCTCAGTAAAACCGGTACTAGTAGCAAAGTATAATTTATTACCTTTATCGTCAATAATTTTAACTAACCCAATATCCAGCGAAGAAACTATTGGTGCATGATTATACAAAATCTGGAAAGGGCTTTTCGACCCGGGAACACTGACTGAAACCGCTTTCCCCGAATATAATGTCCGTTGAGGTGTAACAATTTCAACATCCATCAATTTATCTTCTGCCATAAATTTTAAGTATTATTTTTAACATAAAATATCAACTAACAACCAACAACTCCTAATTCCTAACTCCAAACTCCTAACTGAATCAGCTTTGCTTCTTCGCCCTATCAAATACTTCGTCAATAGTTCCTGCATAGCTAAATAAAGTCTCAGGAATTTCATCACACTTACCGTCAAGAATGGCATTAAATCCGGAAATGGTGTCTTCTATTTTAACATAGCGTCCTTCATAACCTGTAAATTGTTCCGCAACGCTAAATGGCTGTGAGAAGAATTTCTGAATCTTTCTTGCACGGTAAACTGTCAATTTATCTTCATCGGATAATTCATCCATACCGAGTATGCTGATAATATCCTGCAAGTCATTGTACTTTTGCAATGCCATTCTAACATTCATTGCAGTATCATAATGTGAGTGACCAATAATGTTCGAGTCCATGATTCTCGATGTTGAATCCAATGGGTCAACCGCAGGATAAAGTCCTAAAGATGATATTGACCTTGACAAAACTGTCTTGGCATCTAAGTGAGAGAATGTGTTTGCAGGTGCAGGGTCAGTCAAGTCATCTGCAGGCACGTAAACTGCCTGGACTGATGTAATTGAACCTTTATCGGTTGATGCAATTCTTTCCTCTAAAATCCCTAATTCTGTTGCAAGCGTCGGCTGGTAACCTACAGCAGAAGGCATTCTGCCCAGCAATGCAGATACTTCAGAGCCTGCCTGTATAAACCTGAAAATATTATCAATAAATAACAGAACATCTTTCCCTTCTTCATCCCTGAAATATTCAGCAACTGTCAATGCAGTAAGACCTACTCTTAATCTTGCTCCGGGAGGCTCATTCATTTGTCCAAACACAAGAGCTGTCTTAGCAATTACACCGGATTGAATCATTTCCAGATAAAGGTCGTTCCCTTCACGGGTACGTTCGCCTACGCCACCGAAAACGGAATAGCCGCCATGATGCTTTGCTATATTATGAATCAACTCCTGAATAATTACTGTCTTGCCTACTCCTGCACCACCGAATAA
>JBEKWK010000326.1:0-4265 GCA_049513175.1 FCB group bacterium | reverse complement strand
ACTTGATGCTGTTTCAAGGATGATTCTAAATCCTGTGTTATCCAACGATGATTCCAAAACCAATGTCAATATGGTTCTGAGTGATAAAAATCCCGGGTTTCCATATCAAAAAGTCAACGGTGTTTTCTATATTAATTCAATCGTGAAAGTTGACAGTAAGGCAAGTATATCTAATCTGATTGATATGGGATGCAAGGTCGGAGCAATTGTGAATGACATTGCAACTATTACCGTCCCTGCAGAAAAGCTGAACGAAATTTTATCTCAGGATTGGCTTTTACAAATGGAAACAAGCAGGATTTGCCACAAAACACTCGATGTAAGCCGCAAAGAAATAAATGCAGATAAAGTAAACGCAGGAACCGGATTGAGCATGCCCTACAACGGCGAAGGCGTTATAGTTGCCGATGTGGATTCAGGCATTGACTTTACCCATCCTGATTTTTCTGATTCAAAAGGAACAAGGATATTATATTTGTGGGATATGGCTGATACCTCAACAACAAATCAACCAGTGGGATATAATTGGGGAAGAGAATATAATAAAGCCTTTATTGACCAGCATAAGAATCTAGTAATGGAAAGAGACAGTAATTTATCCGGAGGTCATGGTACACACGTTACGGGAATCATAGCGGGAAATGGTACTGCAAATCCTAAGTTTCAGGGGATTGCACCCAAAGCAAATATCATTTTTGTTAAAGCTTCGAGAACGATGGACAGTCAGGATGAATTTTCGGAAAGTGACGTTATTGCCGGTTGTCAGTATGTCTTTAACAAGGCGGATTCACTTAAAATGCCTGCTGTGATTAATCTGAGCCTCGGAGTTCTTCTCGGTCCGCATGACGGCACAGGCTTGTTTTCTGAGGCACTTTCAAATCTTACCGGTCCCGGCAAAATAATTTGTGCGGCGGCTGGTAATAACGGTAACTTGCCTATTCATGCCGGTGGGACTCTGAATGAAGGTGAGTCAAGCGAAACTGTAATTTCTCCGATTGATGTCTGTGCTTATTATCCCGATATCTGTCCGAAAATACATAATTTCAAAATGACTGCGGCTGATATATGGTATACTAACGGGTCAGTTGATACAATCGGAATTTGCATTTACAAATTAAATGCAAATTTTACAATAAGTTTTTTAAAAGAGTTTGATTATCCGGTTGGCACTGCTGTTACAGATGTAACACTGAAAGCCAATGATTCGACTATAGCCGGTATGTTGAATCTTGACGCAAGCAGTATTGCAATTCCTCCGAATAATGACGGGGAAATAGGCATTCAGATTCATAATAACGGCGATACAAACATCAGGTTTTTGGATTATTTTTGGTCTTTCAGAACAATCGGCTCAAAAAAAGGTAAACTTGACTTGTGGGCAGGCGTGCCTGTTCCGGAAACATATCCAATCGCAGGTACTCAAGGCAAACAACAATTTAAAGGTAATAATCAAATGACAATCGGCGCCCCTGCTGACGGGAAAAATATTATAAGCGTCGGTTCCTATGTTACTAAGGTTTCATGGACCGATATTGACAGCAATAGCCAGACTGACCAAAATGGAGGAAAAATGGGGGCAATGAGTTTGTTTACCAGCCTTGGTCCTACAAGAGATGGAAGGTATTGTCCCGTAATTTCCGCCCCGGGTGAAGTAATTTTTTCCGCAAAATCAAGCCACCTGACCGAAAACATTGGCTATAGCAGGTCTAATGTGATTAGCGGTGGTAAATATATGGGAATGAGCGGAACAAGCATGGCTACTCCCCATGTAACGGGTGTTGTGGCTTTGATGTTGCAGGCAAAGCCAAACTTAACATACGACAAGATAGTGTCAGTCTTAGAAACGACTGCGAGAACCGACGCATTTACCGGGGCTACACCAAATTACACCGCAGGCTACGGTAAAATTGATGCCTACGCTATAATGAAAAATATAGTTTCTGATGTACGGGAGCAGCCTTATCCAATTCCGGCTTTTTTCGATGTCGCTCCAATTCCTGCATCAGGTTTAATAAAAATAAATTATACTCTGCTCGAATCAGGTATGGTATCGTTTACAATTACAAATTCATTGGGAATCGAATCTGAAAGAATTAACTATGAACAATTTCAGGAACCGGGCAATTACAGCTTGAATTATGATGCCGGCAATCTTGCTCCAGGTGTGTATTTCCTGACAATCAAAGCAGGGAATAAAATAGAAACAAAGAAATTTGTGATTGTTAGGTAGTTTATAAAGTTCGTAAAGTTTATAAAGTTCTTAAAGTTCGTAAAGTTCTTAAGGTTGAGTTAGGAATGCGGAGTTAGGAATTAGGAGTTTTAACTTAGTTAGCAGTTAGAAGTGAGCAGTTAGCAATTGGCTGTAAAAACTTAATAAATTTTAACCACAATTAGTAATTAGTAATTCGTAATTATTTATTATTTAGTTAACTGCAAAAATATAATTAGTTTTATAAAGAAATATTGTTTAACTTGCATTTAGTTTCCAACATATAATTCCCAATCAGTTTTACATTATAAACTTAAAGCAGATGGTTATGTTGAAATAATAGAATGAACCAGAATAGGCGGCTATTTTATTTTGAGTTAACTAACCGATTTTTTTGTTAATTTTTTTCGGAGTTTATAATGAAATTTTTGTACTTCTTCCTACTACTTTCCCTATCTCTCACAACAGCTTTCTCACAGGATAAAATAAATCAAAAAGGAAAAGAAACCAATATACAGAGCAATTCAGACCTTGTTGGAAATGTAACTGTATATTCAACTACTGATGGCAATAAAATGTATTCATATACCTATGACTCAACCGGGAATATGCTTACATATTTAATTTTACAAGACCAAACCCAAAAATGGGTGAATTCTTCACGAACCACCTATACATATAACTCAAACGGGAAAAATCTCACTATGTTAAATGAAGCCTGGCAAAACGGGCAATGGGAGAATTTTGGTCATATTATTTACACATATAATGCAAACGGGAATCAACTCACAGAGACAGATGAAAATTGGAAAAACGGGCAATGGGTGAGTTCTGCACGATTTACTAACACTTATGATGATAAAGGTAATCAGCTAACGGCTTTAACTGAAATACAGCAAAGTGGACTTTGGGTGAATTCTTCCAGACATACGTACTCAATAGATTCTAACATCAATAAACACACCGATTTTTTCCAGAGATGGCAAAATGGGCAGTGGGTGAATCAATTTCGTTTTAACAATACTTATGACGCAAATAGTTATAACATCTCTGAATTTTCAGAAGTCTGGCTTAATGACCATTGGTTTATTTACAACCGATTTACTTTTACAAATGATGCAAAAGGTAATCAACTTACTAATTTTTTTGAAACATGTGACACTACCGGTAAATGGGTGAATAGCTCACGAGGTACAAACACTTATAATTCAAACAATAAAATTCTTAAAGCATTTTATGAAGATTGGGATAGTACAGGTAAATGGGTCAATTCTGCACAAGAAAGCTATACTTATGATAATTACGGAAATATTTTAAGTAATTTATATGAAATCTGGCAAACTGACAATTGGGAGAATTATGACCATTATACATACACATATAACTCAAACGGGAATTTACTTTCTGAGTTATATGAAGAATGGAGTGATGGCGTATGGATTCAAACAGACAGTTATTTAGATTTTCAGGATTCAAAAAAACGTTCATACTCAAATTTTGTCGGTTATAAAATAGAAGTTACTTACCAGGGGACATCACCTGTAATAGAAGAAACCAACAATACTACACTTTCCTTAAATTGTTCCCCGAATCCTGCATTTGGTCTAACAAGAATTAATTATTCAATTATAGAAGCCGGGAATATTTCTCTTACAATTTCTAATTCATTGGGAATCGAATCTGCAAGAATTAACAATGAACAATTTCAGGAACCCGGCAATTACAGCTTGAATTATGATGCAGGCAATCTTCCTCCCGGAGTTTATTTCCTGACTATTAAAGCCGGGAATAAGAGCGAGACAAAGAAATTTGTGATTATAAGATAGAGTTTATAAAGTTAGTAAAGTTTTTAAAGTTGAGTTAGGAGTGTGGAATTAGGAATTAGGAGTTGAAATTTTGTTAAGTTTTTTTCTAACATCAAATAACTGCTAACTGCTAATTCCTAACTACTAACTATTGCAAATCATATTTTTTTTTCGTAATTTTCCCATTACCACAATTAGTAATTCGTAATTCGTGATTAGTAATTCGTAATTGACATATGAATACTCTTTAT
>JBEKWK010000325.1:0-4318 GCA_049513175.1 FCB group bacterium | reverse complement strand
AAGATATGCGGAAGAATCATTCAATGCCCAGCCATCGAATGCAACGGGAATATCAGGCTTATTCGGACTGCCATTGTATTCATAAAAATTTGTTCCGGAAAAAGTAGATATACCGACTTCATTAATACCGTTTTTATCAAAATCATGAACTATTGCACTGTTTGAATAAGTATATGGATAGAACCATAATGGCTCCATTTGTGATTTTGAATTGTTCCACTTTAGTATATATGTATTTGGAAAAGCTGCAATAATTATTTCATCACCGGGTTGATTGTCTACATTTCCTGCGGAAACACCATTCTGGTAAAACGTTCCTCCCCGCACCCCATATATATAATCCTGCCACATTACTTTATATTGATTAATACCTGTTGACTTTAGGACTTTTATATTCCATAATGGTTCTCCTGCCCCGTCATTTCCATAGGGAATGATGCTTCCGAAATTAGCAATTAGAATTTCCGGCTTGCCGTCTCCGTCCACATCGGCAGTGCAAATATATTGTTCGCTGTTTGAAACTATTGTAGTATCTAAATATTCTAAATTGAATTTATTATTGGAGTATTCAAAAATAAAAATATTACCAAAATTGTTGGAAAAACATAATTCAGGTTTTCCGTCGCCGTCAAAATCACCAAGTGCATATCCGGGATACGTACCAATAGTCATATTTTGAATAGGCGGCTTTGCCTCACCGATAAAAGAATATTTTCCATTTAAATATTTAAACGCAATAAATGAAGTATCCGAAAATGCTATTAATTCAGGCTTATTATCATTATCCAAATCGTACAATTTTGCCGCAGTAAGGTTATTTGAAACGGTGTCTGAAAATAAAATTGACGAGAAAGGTGAACCACCGGCAGTTTTGCTTTGGAACAAAATCGTATTACCAAATTTGGAAGCTAAGAGTTCAGGAATACCGTCGCCGTTTGAATCACCTGTATCCATAGGAAGCCATGATTCAGTAAGAGAATCCTTTAATACGAAATTTCCGTTATCAAATTGATAAACTTTTATTGGTCCCCATTTCCCGTTTGTCAGGTCATTTAATTCAACAGTCTGCTTGCCATTCTTGTATAAATCAGATACATTATTTAACAAGTATGCCATCGGTAAAGTATAATTTTTTATTATAAAGTTATTTTCAGGGAAAGCTTCGCTTGAACGGGTAAATTCAAAATCTGCCGAAAAAGTTAATCCTTCTGAAGTTTTCGCAGTTGCTATGGCTTCCATTGGAATATCCGGCATGGCTTCATATTGAATCAGGATAGAATGTTCGTTAGAATATCTGTCCGTTTCACTTAGTTCAACATATTGGTCTGAACTATATTTTCGTCGAAATTTCACAGACAATTGCGAATTTAAATTAGTAACAGCAGTTACAAGAGTTGCACGCCTGTCATTAAAGAATACTGAAAATTGCTGAAGATTTGAGAATTTCAAAGGCTGATTACCTGATACTATTTCTATATTGACTCTATTTTCAATCGTGTTATTATTTTTCAGCTTAACCAATAATCGAATAGTATATGATGTATCCTGAAGAACTGAAATATTAATTTTTGCAATTGTATCCGAAATAATTTGTTCAAATTGTTCCGAACTGAGGCTATCCCATTCCGTAGGATTAATTCCTTTTCCTAAAAAAAGCTGGTAGCTTTGAAATAAAGGTGTAATTACTTTTCCAATTATGTTGAGTTGAGTAATATTAGTTCTATTAAATACTTGATTATTTGAAGGTGAAATTATACTTATGTTTGTTTTCCCAATTGTATTTACCGCTTCACCGGCATTAAGAATCCCTGCTCCCATATATATATCCCAGCCATTACCTCCCGTAGATGAAGCTTGAAGAATACCGTTTATATCTTTTGGGGTCAAAGTAGAATCAAGCTCAAGCAACAACGCAGAAGCGGCAGAAACATAAGGAGCCGAAAATGAAGTGCCGTTATTTGTACGGTAATTATTTCCCGGTGAAGTAACCTCTATATCTTGTCCGGGGGCAACAAGACTTAAATCTGACCCGTAATTACTGAACGACGCCCTTTCATTTTTGACAGTAGAGGCACCTACTGAAATACATTCAGGATAATCTGAGGGATAATGCGGATAATACCAATTGTCGTTACCCGAAGAAGCCGGCATTACACAATTAAGTGAATAAGCAAATTTGACGGCATCATGCACAATAGTAGAAGCCCAGACTTCACCGAAACTGAAATTGAGAACCCTTGCACCATTTAAAGCGGCATATACTATAGCTCTTGCAATATCGTCCGATTCACCATCACCTGTGGCATCAAAAGCCCTTAATGTCATTATCCGTGAATTATATGCAAGACCTACTATGCCTTTTGAATTATCTCTCTGTGCTGCAATAACACCGGAAACATTCGTCCCGTGTCCATGCTCATCAGTGGGGATTGGGTCAGGATTTGAATAATCACCAATATTCGTTATTGTCTGGTCAACAAAATCATAACCGATAACATCATCTATATAGCCGTTTCCGTCATCATCCATACCGTTTAGGTCACCGCTGACACCATTTCTTATTTCTGTGCTGGGCCACGGGTCGAATTTCCCGTTATGGTTTATATCTTCACCGCTATTAATCCATAACTGATTCTTCAAATCTTCATGGTCGAAGTCAATACCCGTATCAATTACGCCGACAATTACATTTTTACCGGTTGCTTTTTGCCATGCTCTTTCTGCAAAAATATTCTGCAAAGCCCATTGTGTTGGATATAGCGGGTCATTTGGCTTAGTTGATGGCTGGTCTATCCTGTAAACATAATTTGGTTCGAGCAGAGCAACATCAGGATTATTCTTTAATTCTGCAACGATACTGTCCTGATTAGAATTCGAAGGTAGATTAAGAAGAAAATATTTATTTAGTTCATTAAAATCATTTTTCTGCTTTGCCGAAAGCAGAGAATTGGAATTTACTTTTATATTTTGAATGCCGTTGAAAATCTGCTTAATACTTACGGACTGCTTAAGATATGAAATTGTTGTCTCGGTTGGATTCTTGAATTTGATAATATAAGAAGAAACTTTTTCATTTTTTGCAAATAAATTATTTATTCCAAAAAGAACTATCAGTATTATGAATAAGATATTAATTTTAAAAAATTTCATAAGCCAAAGTATTAATACGAGAATTGAGCCTTTAATATACTCCAGGTGATTTTTACGGAATCGCTGTTGGAGCTTAAATCAATCCACCTGTCAACATTCCACAAACCGCTTGAATGACGGATAATTGTTAATTGCATAGTCCCTGAAAAAGAAGTTGGGATATTTGTAAGATTATGTTTAGCTAAAAGCATATAATCTGTTATATAAACTGCAGAATCAGGCAGAAGCACATCAAATTTTGAATTTGTGAAGTTCAAAACAGGAAATCCGTCACTTGGCATATTATTGAATAAATTTGACATGCAACTCTTTTCGGAAGCTATACTCCAGTTTTGAAAAATGGCGGCATACTTTGCATTTGCCTCTGAAGAGGGCTGGAAAGAAAATAGGTTTTTTGTTGATTGGGCAGAGTCCGTCAGGCATGTGATATAATTATCAATATTTTTTTCCTGTATTGCATTAATAAAATTTGCAATAACGATGTCTGCCGAAGTTGGTGGCTGAAATGTTGATTTACCTGTATCGGGATTTTCAGGATTGCGTGTACTGAATAAACCACAACCGGACATTGTCAATACCATGCAAAAACAAATTGTAAGAAATATATTAAACCGGTTTATCATATATAAATTAAATCTCTATTCTACCTTCAATTGCCCTCGTTATCGTTGCCTCATCCGCAAATTCCAAATCAGAACCAATCGGCAAACCTCTTGCTATACGAGTTACCTTTATATTTAAAGGCTTGATTTGCTTTGATAAATATTGTGTCGTAACCTCCCCTTCAACACTCGGATTCAATGCCAATATAACTTCTTCTACTGAAGCGAGACGACTTATAAGTTCCCTTATTTTCAAATCTGCCGGTGAGACTCCGTCAAGTGGATTTAATACACCATGAAGCACGTGATACATTCCGAAATACTCTCCTGTTTTTTCGATTGCCATCACATCATTAGGTTCTTCAACGACACAAATAATAGTTTGATTCCTCTTATTCGAGGAGCAAATCGGACAAGGGTCAATCTCGGTATAATTAAAACACACAGAGCAAAAATGTACATTTTTCTTTAAATCCACTAAAGATGAAGAGAATTTATCAATAAATTCCTGGGGCTGTCTTAATAAATAAAAAGCAAGCCTTTGAGCAGTTTTCCTACCGATAGTC
>JBEKWK010000324.1:0-4327 GCA_049513175.1 FCB group bacterium | reverse complement strand
CAGGCATTATAATGCGTGGTAGGGGAATTGAATATATTTTTCCTGATTGTGATTTGATATTTAATTGATTACCATTTGCAAAATATTCCCCTCTTTGTAAAAATAATTCATCTCCATCTGCAAACATTATATTCAGACTCTCAATAAATTGACGGGAAGCACCGTATTTAAATGTTCTTGCTCCTGATGCATTAGTAGCGACGTTACCACCGAGAGAGCTATTTTTTTCAGTTGGATTTGGTGGATAAAAATAATTTAAGGGCTTAATTTCATTTTCCAATTCTGTATAAAGAACGGCTGGCTGTACTTTTGCAGTTTTCTCATCTGTATTAATAGATAAAATCTTATTCATTCTTTCCATTGAAATAACAGCACCAGAAAGTGGAACCCGCGAGCCTGTTAAGCCCGTCCCTGCTCCTGAAATAGATATTGGTGTATTGGTATTGTAACATTCTTGAACAGCTTCTTTTAGCTCATCCGTATTTTCGGGAACATATAATACTTCAGCATTGCCCCTGAAATTCGAGGCATCAACAAGATATGGTTCTATTAAGTCCTGCTCGGTTTTTTTTATCATTAAGTTTTATTTAATAATTTTATACAATTTTCAAAAATAAGAACTAATATGAAAAACAACACAAATTAAATTTCAGCGTCTATGGAACAAATTTTTCAATGAATTATTGAACAAGTAATGAATTACAAAAAAATAAATATATTTATCATCATGTTTTTTCTTTCTGTAACATACATTTTTGCACAAAATGTAAATGACCAGAAATACAGGCTGGCAGAGTCTTATGAGAACGCCGGCGATTATGCCAGTGCCTCAAGAATATATCTGGAGTTATATAATTCGAATCCCCAGTCAGACCAATATTTCAACGGTGTTGTAAGGGTATTTAAGGCTCAAAATAAATTTTCGGGATTAGTAGAAATTATTGAAAAGCGGCTTGAGAGCTTCAAATCGAGTGAGAATTATTCACTTTTAGGAGAGATGCTCTGGAAAACGGGAAGTTTCGATAGTGCGAATACAGCCTGGGATAATGCTATTAAATATTCACCACAAATAGTAAATTCTTATTCCGAAGTAGCTCATTCCCAGATAAGTCTGCAATTGTTCGATAAGGCAATTAAGACTTTAGTGCAGGGAAGAAAGGCATTAAAAAATGATAATATATTTTCTGATGAATTAAGCCAATTATACATATCAACGGGTGATTATGCTCTCGGTACACAAGAGGTATTGAAATTATTCGCCTTTCAAAAAAATCTCCCTTTTGCCCAGGGGAGGCTATCAGCCTTGATGGTAAGCAAGGATGCAAACGTGCATATAAATAAAATTCTTCAGGATGAGGTATCTTCGAATAGCAGTGACATTCAATACTTAAGATTATATGCCTGGTTTTTAAGAGCAATGAAAAATCCGGAAAAAGCTCTTGAAATTTACCAAAAGATTGATGATTTGACAGGTGGAATTGGTCTTGAACTTTATAGGTATGCAAGTGATTGCAGGGTAGACGGAGAATACGACATGGCTTTGAAAGCGTTTGAATTGGTGATTGCCAAAGAAAAAGCCAGCCCATATTTTTTGAGTGCATTGTATGGTTTCGCAAGAACGATGGAAAGCAAATCACAGGTTCAATCAAAATTCACGCAGGATGAATTAGATAATATTATAAAACGGTATAAGCAAATAATAAGTGATTATCCCAATGAAATGACAGCCGGAGAAGCGCGATACAGGATTGCAGTGCTGGCACTTGAACAGATGAATGACAGGGATATGGCAATTGACGAGTTAAATCAAGTAATAAAGCAATTTCCGTATAATGAGCTTGCTGCAAACTCATCATTATTGTTGGCTTCGATAAAAACGATGCAGGATAAATTGGATGAAGCTTATAAAATTTATGATAATGTCGTAAAAACTTATAGCAGGTATGCCGCACAGGAAGCAGAAAAGGCTACATACAAGATGGCAGAAATTGAATATTTCAGAGGAAATATAGATTCTTCGATGACTTTATTCACAAAAATTTCTGTTAATACAAGTTCTGATGTAGCAAATGATGCCCTGAATAAAATACTTTTAATAGAGCAAAATAAACAGTATACAAAGGCATTACCTATTTATGCAAAAGCCGAACTAAGAGAACTACAGGGAAAGCCGGATGAGGCAAACGATTTATTTAAACAGGTATCAGAGACAACAGAAGGAACGGATATTGCCGAGAGAAGCATTATAAATTCAGCAAAAATATTTTTTAAAAAATCAGACTATATAAATGCTATGAAGCTGCTGCAATCGCTACTTGAAAAGAACCCTGAAACGATATACGGCGATAAAATTTGCTTGTTTATAGGTGATATTTATACAGCTGAAAAGAATATTGATTCAGCCTTGAAAATTTATACAGAATTAATCACAAAATATCCACGTTCTATATACCTGCAGGAAGCAAGAGAGAAGATTATAAAACTGAGAGCAATGAATAAAACTTAACAATTTATTGATTTTAGATTGTAGATTTTAGATTTATTTAATTTAAATATTTTATTCTGTAGTTACAAATTTTTCTGTTGAATCATCGAGTGCTGTTGTCATGGTATGCCATGCGAGGCTGGCGCATTTTACTCTAGCGGGAAATTCCCTCACACCTGCAAATACTGCTAATTTTCCTAAACTTTCCTCATCAATTAAAGTATTTGTATCAGATGTTACAACATCATGGAATTTATTGAAAAGTTCTCTTGCAAATTGAACAGGTTTACCTTTTAACAAAGTAGTCATAATAGAAGCGGAAGATTTTGAAATCGCACATCCATCGCCTTTAAATTTTATATCGGTGATAATATCATTATTAATTTGTAAATAAATATCAATATGATCACCACAAAGGGGATTATGTCCTTCGGCAGAGTGGTTGTGAGGTTCAAGCTCCCCAAAGTTTCTTGGATTTTTATAATGGTCGAGAATTACCTGCTGATATAGTTCGTTTACGTCCACGTTAACTAATGTATAATTTAAAATGAAAAATTAATGTACGATTTTAGATTCTAGATTTTAGATTTAATAAATTTAATAAAGTCATTCTGAACGAAGTGAAGAATCCAGAATAGATGCGACTTATGGAATAAATATATCCATCATGTTGCCCATTTCGTATTTAAGAGATTCAAAAGATTCCATTCGTGCATAAAAGCCTAAATACAAATAACAGAATAAATCTAAAATCGTAAATCTACAATCTAAAATCCATAAACGTTTTTATAAGAATAATAGTGAAATCAGAATAAAAATAGGGAGTAGGACTATTAAGGAAAATTTATACATATACTCAAAGAAGTGGGGCATTTTTACATCGTGGCTTTCGGCTATTGATTTTATCATGAAATTAGGTCCATTGCCTATATAAGTCATAGAGCCGAAAAATACCGAACCGACGCATATTCCTTTCATTAACGAGGCAGGAATGCCTGCAACAACCGGTATTCCTTGTAATATTGAGGGAGTATTTTCAACCAAACCTTTAGCCAAAGAATAAAAATTAAGTGCAGTCGGTGCATTATCGAGAAAACTGCTTAATCCTCCCGAAGCATAATAAAATAAAATAGGTGAATTAATTCCTAAAGATTTTGCGTTAGCTTCAAAGAAAAGTAAGCAGGGTACCATCGTTACAAATATCCCAAAGAATAAATATGCAACTTCGATTATTGGACTCCATGAAAAACTATTTGCAGTTCTTGTTTTACGGGTTGTGAATAATAAAGATAAAAGTGCCATAAAGATAATTGCACACTCTCTAAGAAAAACGTAATAGAGATTATTATTCAAAAAAGGTAAGTATTGACGATTTACAAATGCAACTGCGGCTATTACACCGAGAAGCCAAATAAAATTTAACTTACCATATATTTTGATAGGTAATATAGTTTCATGTTCTCTTTTTTTATTTTCAGGTAGTTCTTTTTTCCAATAATAATTGTCAATCATAAAATAAATAATGAGAAGCAGTGCATTAATCACCAACCAGACAGGGAAAAGGGTGAGAAACCAGAAGAAAGGTGTTCCCCGCAGATACATCATGAATTGTGGAGGGTTTCCCAATGGTGTTAATAAACCGCCGCAGTTTGCAACTATAGCAATAAAGAATAGGATTGTATGAGATTTATATTGTCTTTCCTTATTAGAATTTATTAACGGTCGGATAAGAAGCATGGATGCACCGATTGTTCCGATTATTGAAGCTAAAACAGCTCCGACGGCAAGAAATATAGTATTATTTAAAGGTTTGGATTCAATATCTCCTTCAACGAAAATCCC
>JBEKWK010000323.1:0-4361 GCA_049513175.1 FCB group bacterium | reverse complement strand
ACACCGCTTTGGTTAATAATAGATGCCGCCGCTGAAGCAGAAACAAAGTCTTCATCTTTTACCTGTGAGGTTCCACCAGGGCTGAATGAGGTAAATAATATCTGGTCATTCTTAAAATCAGTTGGTTTTAATAATACACGCACCCCGTTAGAGAGCTTCCATTCAGTAACACCAATTTCTTTAATCTGCTTTTCTTCCACTATTTTCCCAGGTTCAGGTTTCTTTGATAGCAAGGGTTTTGTAATTACTACATCTTCATAAGCGGGAATATCTTTTTTACTGATGTTATCATACATAGAAAGCACTTCGGCTTCCGTTGGTGGGATTACTCCTTTACGGTCAGGAGCGCTGACTGTAATTACCGTATTTTCCTTTGTGATAAGTTTATTTGAAAGTTGATTAACCTCATCAAGAGTTATACCGGGCATGAATTGTTTGTTTATTTCCAATTCTGTTTCAAGTCCGGGCATAGGTTCGCCATCAATGAAATTTCTTTCAAATTCAAAAGCGAAATTTCGCGATTCGGTCTTTTCTCTTTCATCGTATGCTTTTTCAATATTCCGCAAAGCATCTTTTTTTGCCCTATCCAGTTCTGTTTGTGTGAAACCATGTTTCATAACACGAAATGCTTCGGTAAGCAACGCTTCTGTACATTGATTGATTCCATCTCCTTTGGCACCACCAAATAACATGAATGCACGGATATGGTCAACAAACCTTCCTTCATTAGCCATTGCAAATAGAAAAGGCGGATTGGATTTACGCCTTAACTCGGCAAAACGGTTATTGATTAATGTTGAAAATATATTATCAATAATGTCCTGTCTGTATGAGCCTAATGATGTAGATTCCCTGCCGGGATGTTTGAAATAAATCCTGACACTTGGAAAAGATAATTCTTTATCTGTAGCGATAGAAACAAGTGTTTCTTTATGAGGTGGAATTGTATATTCAGTCCTTGTTCTCTCATTTTGAGGATTAGTCAGGTCACTGAAATGAGCTATGATTCTTTTCTCGATATCATCTTTGTTAAAATCACCTACAGCGATAACAGCCATCAAATCAGGTCTGTACCAATCTTTATAGAATCTTCTGATTACACTATGCTCGAAATGATTTATTATAGCAGTATCACCAATAACATCTCTTTCGACATATCTCGAATTATAGAAAACCTTTTTATCATGTTTTTTATCAACCCTGTCCTCTGCTCCTTTGCCAAGTCTCCATTCCTCCAATATTACGCCGCGCTCTTTATCAATTTCGGTATCGTCGAAGCTGACATTATGAGACCAATCATCGAGTACAAGCATACCTTTTTCGAGTAGTTCTTCTTTATCCGTAGGCAATTGTAACATATAAACCGTTTCATCATAATTAGTGAATGCGTTGAGGTCGGCACCAAATTTAATACCGATTTTTTCAAGGAAATCTACCAAATCATTTTTGGGAAAATGTTTTGTTCCGTTAAAAGCCATGTGTTCGTTAAAATGTGCCAAACCATTTTGGTCATCATCTTCCAAAACTGCACCTGCTTTGACGGCAAGCAATACTTCCATTCTTTTTTCGGGCTTTCTATTTTCTTTTATGTAATATTTCAAGCCGTTTGGCAGAATTCCGATCTTAACTTTCGGGTCAGGTTGAAGGGTTTGTTTTAAATCATTATACTGAAGATTCTGTTGAGCAAAAAGTCCAATTGATGAAATGACAAGTAAAACAAAAATTATGATTTTTGATGAAAACTTTCTCATAAAGTATCCTCTAAAATTTTAAAATGAAATTGTTTTTTATTTATTATTTTGTTTTGCTCATTCAACGGGATGATGTACGATATTTTCAAACTGTAAAGAAGCAAACCAATTGATTTCCGACAAATCAATAATAACTTTAAAATCTAATAATAAGAAGTGCAAATTTAACTATAAATTGTATGAAATGTAATTATTTCAATTAAATTATTTTTATCTGAATTTTGATATTAAGAGAAAAATTGATAATATTGTTGCTTATTTTTTTTGTAAAAACAGATAATCTATATATAAAATGTATAAGCCATTACCGGAAAAATTATCTTATCCCGAGCTTGAGAATTCAATCTTAGAGTTCTGGGAGAAGAATAATATTTTCGAAAAATCCTTAAAAAACAGGGAAGGTGGTAAATCATTTGCCTTTTATGAAGGACCGCCTACAGTAAATGGCAAACCGGGATTGCATCATCTCATGGCAAGGTCTATCAAGGATACAATATGCAGGTATAAAACCATGAAGGGGTTTTATGTCCGCCGCCAGGCTGGCTGGGATACACACGGGTTACCTGTTGAATTAGCCGTCGAAAAAGAACTTGGGCTTAACAATAAAGTGGATATAATAAAATATGGTATTGAAAATTTCAATAAAAAATGCAGGGAATTTGTATATAAAAATATTGAAATGGATTTGGGATGGCGGGTTCTCACAAGACGAATGGGCTATTGGGTTGACATGGATTCAGCATATATAACATGTACAAATAATTATACTGAATCTGTCTGGTGGGCATTAAAGCAATTTTATGATAAAGGGCTGATATACAAGGGATTCAAAGTTGTTCCGCAATCTCCTACAATTGAGACTCCATTAAGTTCCCATGAACTTTCACTTGGTTACAAAGAAGTTAGAGACCCAAATTGTTATCTGAAGCTAAAAATTGAAGAGTCAGGCTTAAAAGAAATAATCGGTGCTTATTTAGTGGTCTGGACAACTACCCCATGGACTTTATTTGCTAATGTTGCTCTAGCTGTAGGTGAAGATATCGAATATGTTTTAGTAAGAAACAAACGTAAACAAAAAGATGAGGAATTGACAGATGATTTGGTTCTCGCAAAATCCCGCTTATCAGTATTGGAAGGGGAATATGAGATCCTCAGGGAATTTCGTGGGAAAGATATAATCGGGACAGTTTATGAACAGATTTTAAAATATGCAAAAATAGATAAAGAAAAATTCCCTCAGGCTTTGACTGTGCTTCCCGGCGATTTTGTTTCTACCGAAGATGGAAGTGGTATCGTTCACTTAGCTCCTGCATTCGGTGAAGATGATTATTCTATGTCAAAAAAATTCAAGATACCGTTTCTTCAACCGGTTACTCCAAACGGTCATTTTACTGAAGAGTTGGGAAAATGGGCAGGGCGAGCAATCAAGCCTTTTACGTACCCTGACCATGAAGAAGAAGGCTCCGACAAAGATATTATCGTTGAATTGAAATATGCAGGTAAAATATATAAATCATCAAATGATTATCTGCATAGCTATCCCCATTGCTGGAGAACAGGTAATCCTGTAATGTATTATGCGCGTGAATCATGGTTTATCAAATCTCCGGATTATAAAGAGGAAATGCTCAAAATAAATAGCACCATCAATTGGCAGCCTCCTGAAATAGGTTCCGGACGTTTCGGCAACTGGCTTGAAGAAGTCAAAGAATGGAATTTATCAAGGGATAGATTCTGGGGCACACCAATACCAATCTGGGTTTCCAAAGACGGCGATACATTTGCAATAGGTTCTATAGATGAACTGAAGAAGTGCTTATATGAGTACCCTGACGGGCAAAGAGTTCCACTCGTAGATACGGGTTTTGAGATTGATTTACATAGACCTTTCGTTGATAATATCGTGTTTGAGAAGAACGGAAAATTATACCGGCGAATACCTGAAGTGGTAGATGTATGGTTCGATTCGGGTTCTATGCCTTTTGCTCAAATGCATTATCCTTTTGAGAACAGGGAACTTTTTGAGACAGAATTTCCCGGAGATTTTATTGCTGAGGGAATTGACCAGACAAGAGGCTGGTTCTATACATTACATAACATAGCTGTAGCATTATTTAATAAGCCTGCTTTCAAAAACATAATAGTGAATGAATTAATTCTCGATGCTAACGGTGTGAAGATGTCAAAGTCAAAAGGTAATGTTGTTGACCCTTTTGAAATAATGGAAGAATTTGGAGCAGATGCCGTTAGATGGTATTTATTAGCAAATAATCCACCGTGGAAAGCAACTTTATTCAGTAAAAAAGACCTTGCACAAACCGTTATTTCAGATTTTTTCAGGTCACTGACAAATACATATGCTTTTTTTGCACTATATGCTAACATTGACGGATTCACAGGAAATGAACCTGAAGTAAATATTTCCGAACTTCCTGAAATAGACAGATGGATAATTTCGAGAATCAATACCCTAGTTAAGGAATATCAAAAATATATGGATGATTATGATATAACGAAAGCCATTCGTTCTGTTCAATTATTTTGCATAAACGAACTTTCCAATTGGTATATACGCAGAAACAGGAGGAGATTCTGGAAAGGTGAAAATGA
>JBEKWK010000322.1:0-4363 GCA_049513175.1 FCB group bacterium | reverse complement strand
GGGGTTTATCACAAAACATTATTCCTGTATTTCATCTTCCAAGTTTCGAAGATTGCCAATTTGAAGTAAATAAACCTGTAAATAAAATTGGTGTGATAATTAGAAATATATAATATAATTTCGAGTTCAAATATTCCTTAATTTATACATAACATTCAATCCATCACAGAAAGTTTTCATAATATCCTGACGAAAAATATTTAATTATTCCTTGCTGAAGCTTATAAAAATTTTTAGATTCATTTTATAAATAACTAATTATTTTTCTACCTTTGGAGTATTTACCTTTTTTGGTTTTTTGATTTTAGTTATTGGTGATTTCTGATTTGTATTGGGATTTACTCCTGCTACGACAATGCGTTTTGATTTGTGATGTTTTAATATTTTCCTCTTCGTGTTTAAATTATCCTTGATTGCAGTTTTATCAGTTCGTGTAATCTTATTAACAGTTACATTGTTTGCAAGGCTGGTATTAATATTTGATGTGTTATTTTGACGTTGTCCGATATTATTTATAGGAACATTAGAATTATATATTTTATTATTTTCAAATTTGAAAAAAGAAAATATTGCTACAGCAGAAATAATAACAACAGCGGGAATACCATACAACAATATTTTACTAAATGCTTTAGCAGCAGGTTTAAGATTAATAAAATCGCTTGATACTATTTTTGCTTTCACTGCTTCCATTATTTGTAATTTTTCCCTTTCTGCTTTGTAAGCGGTTGATAGCTTAGAAAGCAGTTCTAAATCTTCTTGGGGTACTATATTATTATTAGTATTTTCCATTTTTTCGATTATATATTTTGAATATATTTTATTTTCTTTTTGATTTTTGACAATCCCAAATTTGTCTTTTTAAAAACTGTTGTAAGAGGAATATTTAAGTCCTTTGAAATCTGTTCAAAAGTATTTTCATAAATTATTCTTCTTTGCAATATCTCCTTTTCAGTGCTATCCTCAATATTCTCTAATTCCCTAAGAATAATATCAACTGTTTCTTTCTCTATAAATTTATTTTCTATAGTCTCTTCGCCATCGGGAATCTGATACTCCAACAAATTGTCTTCAACTTCGACAAATTCATCAATGCTTATTTCATTTGTTCTTTTTATTTTTCTTATTCTATCAATTATTAAATTCCTGTTTATGCTGTATGCCCAATTAAACACATCACTCTTCAAGTTGTATTTTTTCCTTGATTCCAAAAGCTTAATCCAAGCCTCCTGAAAAACATCTTCAAGGTCTTCCTTAGAAAGCGGAGGAATAAATTTATTTGAAAAACTTCTCCACAAATCAGAAGCCATACTATCATAAAGCTCGTTAAATTGTTCCTTATAATCTTCAAATTCATTGGCTCTGTTAATGCGAATCATCAGCTCGTTTTGCTGCTTCCGGGTTAATTTCTTACCTCGCTTCTGAATTTTGCCTGATATATCCTGTAGAAATCCCAACATAATTTTTATTTAATTCTAAAAATAATATTAGGATTAACGCATATATATATCATGTATTTTATAATAATCTCAAAGAACTACTGAACCATTAAAATTTAATTGATATTTGAAAGATTATCCACTTCCTCTTCCTTGCTTACACGCCTTTATAATTGATAAATTCATACCTGAATCTGATTAAATATATAAATAAAGTACCTGTTCAGATGATAAAATTATAATTATTATACTAACTATACGAAAAGAAATTCTATTTTTTTACCGGTTAGAAGTCCTTATCTTTTTTTTGGTTTGTTATGTGTGTGGATTTTCTTGATAGGACAACCTCATCATATAACCTAATTTTATCAACAGAGCCCCTCAAGAATATAAATAAAGAATTTAAATGTAGTTAACTAAACCTCTTCTTTATTGATAACAGAATGGATAAATAACCAAATCCAATTAGATTGTGAATTGATATTCCTTTAACCTAAATACAATTTTATTATTATGAGAATTTTAGTTTACATAGATTATCCACTATATCAGGAAATAGCTCACCGGGGATGCCTACATAAACATCACCATCTGTGATTTTCATATATTTTCTTGCACCGGAATCACCCATACTATATACTACCTCACCTGTTAAAAAGGGAGCAGCAACGATTGATGAACAAATAGGTGGACCGGTCATTCCCAATGTTCTCTTACCTGTTTCAAAAGTTGTAGCTTCCGTTAAAATCATACCTTGTTTTGCATTACAGATGATAACAACTACGTCAGGTTCGAATGTTGCTTTTTCCAATGGAGCAAAAGTCGTAACCTTTACAGTACTGAATTCGATTCTTGGATTGGAGTTGATGAATCTTCTTGCCGCTCTTTTAGAGCCGAAAAGCCCCAATTCGCTATATAAAAATTCTCCTGTCCTTGACCTTTCATTTCTTTCTTTCAATCCACAGCTTACGCTTCCGCCATCACATCTGTGATTCTCAACTAAAGCATAAAATACATCTTTTTTCCTCCGGGCTTTATCGAGCATTTGGCAAAGCCTAAGCTCACCCTTCATTTGTGGTATATCAAGTGGAATTTCAATTGAAAAAGATACAGCTACGGGCGAGCTATCCAGCTTAATTGCCTCGATTATTTTATTTGAAAGTTCATTATACATTGAACACCTTACAATATAATTTTTTGAATTGTTCAACTTAATTATTTATTTTGATATTAGAATTATAATTCTAACTTAATTTTCCTGCATACCCAATCTAATACTTCTTCCGCAATCTTTACAACACGCTTATATTCTTTTTCATCTACTTCCGGATAATCGCCAGGATACCGTGTTTCAATAGAATAATCACTTAGCAATTTTGATTTAATAATATTTCCCGGTATTACAATGTTGTTTTTTTCAAGCAATTTGATTAAGTAAGAAATATTATGTGTTTTTGGGAAAGCAATTTTATTAAATATACAATAAGCTTTCAAAGATTTTTCAACACATTGTTGTGCATTAAAGCATAAATCTTCGTAATATACAAAATCAATTTGAATGTCATTTTTGGATATAACTAGATTGCTTTAAGCTCTTTTCAGCCATTCTTCGGGAGTATCAGGATTTTTCATAAATAGTTATACCTTCTAATGAAATTGAACGATATATCATATATGGGCTTTCTTTTAGTGTATCGAATTTTTTTGTGTCATGAACAATAATATCAATTGGTATATCAAAGTCAGATTTTAAATATATTTTTTGCGATAATTTCCTGTTATTTTTTACTCCTTTTTTCAAGACAAGCAAATCATAATCACTGTCAGTAGTCGCATCTCCTCTTGCTCTCGAACCGAACAGAATCACCTTATCGGGGTCGGCAATACTGATTATTATATTTAAAGCTTTCTGTAATGGTTCTGCTAATAACATAAATTTTTTTCTATTCAATAAATGATATTTAAAATAATTAATAAGAAATATACAAAAAAATATATTAATACAAAATATCTATTTAAATCCGGTGATAATAAATTGCAAACTCATAACCAACAAGAAAACAGCATAGACCTTTTTCACAATTGGAGTAGGAAGTGAGATTGTGATTTTTGCTCCGATGATAGAACCGATAACTAATCCTGCGGCGAGCAGGGCAGATGCGGAAATATTTAATTGCCCCGCATTATAATACATTATTACCCCGGGGAGTGCAACCGGCAAAAGCAATGCTCCAAGAGAAGTTCCGACCGCTTTTTTGGTGCTAAAATTCATAAAAGTTACCATCATCGGGACCATGACTAATCCTCCTCCGATGCCGAATAGTCCTGATAATACCCCTGCAACAATTCCGAAAGGAATAAGCAGATAAAAAGGTAATTTCTTTTCTATATTTTCATCATCAATTTTCGGTTTGGATTTTATTCCTATATTAAATTTTTTTGCGAGAAAACTTTGCACTTCAAAAAAACGCCAGCTTACCCATAATAAAAACAATCCATAAATTTGCTTTAATATATTTGCAGGTAGTACCAACGCCAGCTTAGCCCCGAATAAAACTCCCACTAATAATCCGAAAGCGAGAATTGCCGCTACTTTAATATCAAGAAAATTTTCTTTGTGATATGCAATAACAGCAAGTATTCCGACAGGCATCATCAGTGCGGCAAGCGAAGTTCCGTTTGCCTGAACTATTGTGAAGTGCATGATCAAAATCATTGCAGGAACCATCACTACACCGCCGCCAATGCCGAACATCCCCGCCATCACTCCTGCACAAATACCAATAATCAAAAATAAAATTAATTCATTCACAGAGATTATAGCAAATTTATAAATTTTACGAAATAAATACGGAATTGTATAATCAATTTATTATCTTAAATTATGCTTAAATATTTTAAAATTATCAAAATTTATTAAATAT
>JBEKWK010000321.1:0-4363 GCA_049513175.1 FCB group bacterium | reverse complement strand
CAAGAATTCAATTTTTTTGAATCAACAATTTCATATTGTTTTATGTTTAAAATATCATTTGACATAAAATATGCTTTTAAAATCATGAATTCTTCTTCTGAAGTTAAAATTTTTCTATCATTATCATTATAATTTTCTAGTGCTTTTTGTGCAAGAGTCATTGAAGTCAAATTTGTAAAGAATATTACTCTAATATTTTTTTGAGCCCTAACACATGTTTCTATTTTATTTAAAATTAATAACTTATCATTATCATTCAATCTTTTTATCCAAATATTTAATAATTCAAGTTGTTTATTTGGATCTCTATTTAATAAATGTATTTGAGAATTTATAAAAGCAATTATATTGAAAACAGCCTTAGATGGTAAAGCCATAAGTATTTCATTAATTGATAACTCATTTGAATCATCAAATAAATCTTTATAACCTATCCAGACATAACTTTCCACTTTTTTTATTTTTAGATATTATAAAAATCTAAATTCCCATCCCAATCCTGAAAACCACAAGTTATGACATTGAATCTATTTTCATATCTCCATATAGGGATTTGTGTATTTATAGCTCCACGTGCTTTATTGATAGTATTTTCAGCGAATGGATCAATGAATATTATTTTAGCATTTCTTTTTCTAGTCATCCAGTCTATTATTCGCAAATTTACTCCATAATCACTGAAACTATAACCGGAAATGATCAAAGGATTACATTTTTTTAACTGTATATGTAAAAGCATGAGCATTTCAAGAAAAATTCCATAATTATAATTAAGAAGTTTATTTGAAATACCCATTAATCCTGTATATCTTCCATAAACACGTTCCTCACCTCCAAATTCAAAATAGGGGTAGTTTTCCATTGGTTTTACAATTTTAACTAACCTATTATTATATTTTCCGTTCAAAATATATTCCCAATCGAATGAACCATGTAATTTATATAAATGAACCCTTTGTTTTATATAAAGAAGTGAATCTATTTGAAATATCCTAACTTGATCTTTATAGAGCTTATGTGTAAAACCGTCGTGAAAGGTAACTTTTTTGGATAAATAATCTTCTATCAAAGTATCATAATTGAGCGTGAAAATATGAATTTCTTTTTCATCATATAGTTTTATAATTTTAAGAAGCGGTTCTAATTTTCCGATTCTAGAATTAGTTTGTAGTTTGTAACGTACTACATCTTCAATAAATTTTAAAGATTGCGTGCAAAGGAAGTCTATTGGCTTACTATTATTTTTTTGTAATTCATTTATTAGTGATTGAAGTGCAGGATTTTCATAATTTTTGCTTATATGAGCATGAATTTGGAATAAAATATCATAAACATCTTCATAGGAATTTAATTCTAAATTATCTGTATGTTTCTCCAATAATGAACCGACTATTTTTAAAAAATTAGCAATTGTAAAAATTTCGTCTTGTTCGGGTTTAAAGTTATTTGGATGTTTAAATGATACGATAGTTTGAAATCGTTGACCAGCTGTATTAGAAATGCACCAATTTTTATAATTTGAAAATATTTCATTAGTAAGCTCTTTTACATCAGGCATTCCTGCAGGTATTGATACTCCAGCACCTAATAAAAATGCGATATTGTACATTATACTTTACCTTAATTTTAGTGTTGAATTGAAATAATTACTAATCTATGTTTTATCTATTATTTTATGTTAAAGTACAATATTTGTTTTAAATTTATCCGATGGCTTTGTGCCACCGGATAAATATTTATATCTTTTACTTCTCATCAACTACTGTGTAATCGGCTTCTTCGACGTTACCGTTTGGCTTGCCGGCTTGACTGTCTCCGGAAGGAGGTGCGTCTTGCGGACCTGGACCTCCTGCATTTGGGTCAGTACTGGGTGTGGCACCTGCCTGCTGGTACATCTGTGTCGAGGCATCGCTCCAAGCTTTATTAAGCTCATCCATTGCGGTTTGAATATCCGCAGGATTTTCTTTAATCGCCTTTTCTAGCCTTTCTTTTGCCGCTTCAATCTTCTGCTTGAAATCAGGTGTGATTTTGTCGCCAATCTCCTTCAACTGTTTTTCAGTCGAATAAACGAGATTGTCTGCCTGATTACGTGTATTTATCTCATCTTTTCGTTTTTTATCTTCTGAAGCATGGTCGGCGGCGTCGCGCTTCATCTTTTCGACTTCATCTTTTGCAAGACCGCTCGAAGATTCAATCCTGATGTTCTGCTCTTTATTCGTAGCCTTATCTTTTGCATTCACCGCAAGAATACCGTTTGCATCTATATCGAATGTTACCTCAATCTGCGGAATACCTCTCGGTGCCGGAGGAAGACCGTCTAAGTGGAATCTGCCCAGCGAGCGGTTATCCCTTGCCATTGGTCTTTCACCCTGCAAAATGTGTATTTCAACTGATGTCTGGCTGTCCGTTGCCGTAGAGAAAATTTCCGTTTTTCTTGTCGGAATAGTCGTATTCGAAGGAATCATCGGTGTTGTAACTCCTCCCAAAGTCTCTATTCCGAGTGTTAATGGAGTTACATCGAGCAAAAGCACATCCGTAACATCCCCACTAAGCACGCCACCCTGTATAGCCGCACCAACTGCAACAACTTCATCGGGATTTACACCTTTTGAAGGCTCTTTACCGAAGAAACTTCTTACAAGTTCCTGAATCTTTGGAATTCGTGTCGAACCGCCGACAAGAATAACCTCATCAATTTGCGATGGCGTCATTTTTGCATCTTTCATAGCCATCTCTACCGGCTTCAAAGTTTTTTCGAACAGGTCGGCACAAAGATTTTCAAATTTTGCCCTCGATAAATTTATATTCAAATGCTTCGGACCATCTGCCGTTGCAGTAACGAACGGTAAATTTACATCCGTTTGAAGCATTTGTGATAGTTCTGATTTTGCTTTTTCAGCCGCTTCACGCAATCTCTGCAAAGCCATTGGGTCTTTGCGAAGGTCAATACCTTCTAATTTCTTAAACTCATCGGCTAAATAATCAATCAATCTCTGGTCGAAGTTATCTCCGCCTAAGTGCGTGTCACCGTTTGTGGATTTCACTTCAAAAACGCCTTCACCAATTTCGAGGATGGATATATCAAATGTCCCGCCACCGAGGTCATACACGGCAACTGTCATATTTTTCCCTTTTTTATCCAAGCCATAAGCAAGTGCCGCCGCTGTCGGCTCATTAATTATTCTTCGCACAGTCAAACCTGCGATCTCGCCGGCATCCTTCGTTGCCTGGCGTTGTGCATCGTTGAAATAAGCCGGAACTGTAATTACTGCTTCAGTAACTTTTTGCCCAAGATAATCCTCTGCAGTCTGCTTCATTTTCTGTAATACCATAGCTGAAATTTCAGGTGCGGAATACTGCCTGCCATCTATGTCAACTCTTATAGAATTGCCATCTGAAGAAGGCAAAACCTTAAATGGCACCATAGATATTTCCTCATTTACTTCGTCCCTGCGTCTTCCCATAAATCTCTTTATGGAATAGACTGTGTTTGCAGGGTTAGTAACAGATTGTCTTTTTGCTGCCTGCCCTACGAGCCGTTCCCCCGACTTTGTAAATCCGACGACGGAAGGTGTCGTCCTTGCTCCTTCGCTGTTTGCAATAACAGTGGGGCTTGCACCCTCCATCACCGCTACAACTGAGTTTGTCGTTCCTAAATCAATACCAATTATTTTTCCCATTTCAAATCCTCTCAAAAATTTTAAAACTATATTTTTTTAACAATCTATCTAATTAAATTAATTTCTTTTCTTTTTCCCCCTTTGAAAAAGGGGGTTAGGGGGATTTTTCTCTTCCCTCAGTTTCTTTTCCCCCTTTGAAAAAGGGGGTTAGGGGGATTTTTCTTATATCGCCTCATATATCATTTGTATCACCCCTTCAAGATTTTTACTTACTTCCGCATCACTGAACCTAAATACCTTCAATCCCAATTTCTTTAAATAATTATCTCTAATCTTATCTTTGCCTATTCCTTCTTCATTATAATGTTGGCTTCCATCCAACTCTATTACCAATTTTGCTTTTGCACAATAAAAATCAACAATATAATTTCCGATAATTTTCTGACGGTAAAACTGAATCCCTTTTAATTGCCGTCCTCTTAATTTAGACCACAAGATTCTTTCAAAATCAGTCATATTCTTTCTTAATGACCGTGAATTATCTTTAAGATTCTTATTGTAATCAAGCATATACAAATCCTAAAAGTAAACTTTATCTAAGGAGGTTATCAATTTTAAAATCTGTAGCGTCCTGAAAATACTTTACACTATAATATTAATAAATAATTAATTATAAATGTAATTTTTTCTTTTTTTGCTACTTTTTTTCTTTTTGTTAATAAGTTAATAAACTGTTTACTTCA
>JBEKWK010000320.1:0-4376 GCA_049513175.1 FCB group bacterium | reverse complement strand
CCTTATCGTGGAATTCAAGGTCGGAAATTCAGTTAATAGCTCGGGAGATGCAACGCCATATTATTCAGATGGACGTCAAACCATTTTCGAAGCAGGCGGACCTCTTTCAGGCTTTAATGTTTATATTTCCCAGGGGTACATTTGCTTCGGTATGTGGAACCGTTTTGAAAGAAAATATATTAAATATACCAACGGTACACCAAGCTTTTATCCATTAACACCAAATTCAATATACCTTGCTAACCTTGAATTTGATGGTGCCAATAAGAGAATCAGGGCGGCTATTACACAAGCTAATTCTACAGCAACAACATATTCCAATTGGTATTCTTTCTCGGGACTAACTAATGACCCAACATCTGGTTCAAGTTCTGGTGACTGGTCAGGTGTCGGCGGAGCAAGCAGAACATCCTATTATGATTATAATACAGGTGAAACTTATTCCGACCATTTCGGCGGGCAAATAGGCGGTATCTGGTTATATAATTCATTCCTGCCTGCAAACAGTCCGGCTTTAGATGCTTACTATAATAATTTAGGGCATCTGCTAGGAACTGGTTATTCATTTGTTATTCCTAGTGATAATAGCAACCAAAATTCACAGAGGAAACCAAATACAGATTGGAAATTAATTGAAGGACAACCATTACCCGATAACCAGTATAGTGAAAATGGTGCCGGTCTAAGTCCTGCTTATCCGAATCCGTTCACTACCACAACATCCTTCGGCATCAACCTGCCGGATAAGCAGATTGTAAATGTCGAATTATTCGATGCTATGGGTAACCGCGTGAAAACTATTTACGCAGGCGAACTTAGTTCGGGTGTGCATGATTTCACTATTGACGGAACAAGCTTGAATTCAGGTATGTACCTGTATAAAGTTACCGGAGAAGGCTTCGTCCAGTCCGGGAAGGTAGTTCTTTCGAAATAGTAGAAAGTTAAAAGTTGAAAGTTTGTAAAGTTAGTTGTAATGCGAAATTTATTTCGCTTCTAACAACTAAAAACTAATAAAAAATTGTTCTTTGAAAATAGTTAGCAGTGAGCAGTGAGAAATGAGCAGTTGAAATTAAAAGTGTGTAGTGAATAGTGAGAAGTTTGAAATTTAAAGTTTGTCTTTATAATTCCTAACTCCTAACTCCTAACTCCTAACTAAACTGCTAATTCCTAACTCCGCACTCCTAACTGAAAAAGAAAGTTACTTGCTTTCATAAATTTTTTTAATTGTTTTTTTTAAATGTTTTTTTTAATTTTTTAAGGAGTTTTTATCATGAAGAAACTTATTGCTTTAATCGTAGTTGCTGTTTTAGCAACATCATTTGCATTTGCAGATGCAAATAATACTGTTAATCTTACAGTAACATGCCCATCAACAGTAGTTACCGGTGGTAACACATATGTTGAATCAATCGTAGCAGGCGCAACTGATATAACCTTTAATATGACTTGGGGATTAGTTGGTAATGGTGTTGGAAGTCATACTACTTCTGTAACAGGAGATGGTATTGCTGCATCAAGTGGTAATGTTAAGCTAACTGCAGCTGTAGCTACAATAGGTACATGGAGCGGACAAAACTGCGGAGCAACTGCAACAGCAACAAGTGTTGGTACTATTGATGCACCGGCAACCGCAATAGCAGGTACTTATTCATGGACAGTTACATTGGCAGTTACACCGTAATTAAGTTAAATGATTTTGGTTATTGTTTAATTTAATTATAAGGAATAGGAAAATGAGAAAACTAATTATAACATTCATGGTAATGATGGTAGTTATTTCCATTCCTGTTCTATCAGCTAATACAAATAATGTGAACGTGGCTGTTACATGTAAAACACCGGATCTGGAACCTATAGGCGGAACACAAAGTCTAGGTTCCATCCAGGCATTAGGTGGAAATTATATAAATATTACACCTGTAACAGTAACATTTGAATATTTTGGAGATGGTTCAGTTAATCATCATGTTCAAATCACAGAATGGGATAAGACACAGAATTTAGGTATTTCAACGGGACCAAAAGCTTATATACGCTCTTCATGGTCCGCAGATGGACCGGGTGGCACAATAGTACAAAGTGGTGCAATAAATACCGGCGACCAAATTACGGTTGTACTAAGGTCATCAGATTGTTCTGCCTATGGTTATATATATTTATATATTGACGGTGCCAAGGCAGATGCTACTTTTCCCGCAGATAATGCTGTTGTTTTCAAATTCATGTTATCAATAGTAGATTGATAGAACGGTTTTGAATTTAATTAGAAATTCAGTATTTTTGAATGAGACGGTTTACAAAAACCGTCTCATTTTTTTTAGAAGGTAAAAAATGTTCAGATTTATTTATTTATTATTTGTAATGCTTACATTTTTTTCATCTTTAGTATATAGCCAAACATTTAAATCCGGTTTTAAAAATGGCATACTAAATGAAGATAAAAATTGTAAAGCTCAATTAGTTTGCATAACTAATGATATAAATCTCGGAACATTCACAAATGGCTTCAGCGGCTCAGATTTGCCTGCAAAAGACGGGACAAACAATTATTTGGAATATATGTTAACAGGCTCAGGCAAATCCGAATATCAAATAAATGCTACTTTCAATAATAATACATCAGGAAATAATCTTGTATTAATTGACAAATGGACATGGGAATTTATGGATAGCAATAGTCCGGGTTCCTATTCAAATCCTATAAATAATTTATCCTCAATAAACCGGAATGTAAAATTAATAAAATCAGGAAATAATAATTGTGATTCTTTTGCAAAAATCAGGTTAACATTGAATCATTTGACAATAAGCCAATCTGCTCAAAAAGGGAGTTATAATTTTGTAATTACAATTTCATTTATAGATATGTAAACTAATGTAAAAGGAATAAGATTATGAAAACCAAATCAATTTTATATGTTTTTCTTTTTTCTTTTCTTTATATTAATTTATCTATTATTAATGCACAGGTAAGCATTAATCCTATGTATATAGTGATTGATAAAGAAACAAAGAATGGCACTGTTGATGTCTTAAATCCATCCAATGAAGTAAGAGAATTCAATCTGGATTTCAAATTCGGATACCCTAAGTATGATTCTCTTGGTAAATGGGAGATGAAATATGATGATTCTGTTATGGCAAAAAAATATTCTTTAGTTCCTTATATTCGTATGTTTCCCAAAAAATTAGTAATTCCTCCAAAAGAAACACAAACAGTAAGGCTCATACTAAAGGATTTACCCAGCGGAGGAGATTTAACTTATTGGACAAGGGTAATAGTATCCTCCGAACCGGTTACTCCGCAGATTGATACAACAACCTATAGTAAGGCGGATTCCGGTAAGATAAGAACAAGAATAATTCTTAAAACTCAAATTATAGCATTGATATTATATCATCAGGGTAATGTTACGTCTGCAGTAGATTTTAACATATATCGTACCTTCACAGATAGTCTTGGTTTGCATTTAATATGTAAAATTGAAAAAGGGGGTACTTCACCATTTCTTGGGGCATATATTTTAAAAGTATATGATTCAAATAATAATTTGCTAATTGAAAAAAAAGACAGGGTAACTATTTATGAAAATTCAAATGTCGAATACCTGATGGAGGCATCATCTCTTAAGAAAGGTAAATTGAAAGTGGAATTAACAATAAATAATGAAAAGGATGAAATACCCGAAGATTTAAGATTACCTTTTAAACCTGTTACAAAAGTCTTTGAACTTGAATATTAATGAAAGTAAAATGGACGGGCAAGTCCTTTATGCTGAAATATATTGTTTTACTTTTTTTGTGCAGTATTGAATTATTTTCTCAAGACAATAAAAATATTGAAGAAGGTATATTCAGAATTACCTATGAACCTTATATTAAGTCTGATATTTCAGTTTTAACTATTGATACTACAGTTTACATACCTCTTGAACAAACTTTTGAATTATTAAAAATAAATGTTTTTCTCGAATATCAGAAAAAAACCATATATGGATTTTATATAAATCTCGATTCAGCTTACAATTTTGATTTTAATAATAAGATAATAACTTATTCTAATAAGACAAAAGCACTCAATGAAAAAGATTTTATTATTGGTCAGACCGATATTTATATAAAACCTTTTTTATTAAATGAAATTTTTGAATTAAATATCAGTTCGAAATTTTCAAAATTATTGCTCACCGTGAAAAGTCAAAAAGCTTTGCCTATTAAATTGGAATCCGATAGGAAAAATCAATATGAATTTTTAGTTACAAAAGAAGAAAAATTTAAGGATAAACCGCTGATATTTGATAGAAGCCGTTCATGGTTTAATGGAGGTAATTTGACATATAATATAAGAGGGTCATATGCAGATTACGGGGAATATT
>JBEKWK010000319.1:0-4387 GCA_049513175.1 FCB group bacterium | reverse complement strand
ATACACAAGAAATGCCCTGATGACGGAGTGGATAGAATTGAGCCGTTTAAGGAATAAGAAATTATTTATATTATAATTTAATCGAGGGACATCTATTAATGTCCCTTTATTTTTGGAGATTGATATTGATGAGTAATAAAAAGAATAACATATATTGGTTTTACTTGGCTGCTGCTACACTAATTATACTTGACCAGGCAACTAAGCTCATAGTAAAAGGGTTTGATTTCGGATTTATAAAACATGCCGGGATGAGATTTGGGGAATGTATTAATATAGTCGGTACATTTATACAGTTTATTTATGTTGAAAATTCCGGTATGGCATTTGGAATTACATTTGGTAGCGGCAAATTATTTCTAAGTATTTTCTCTATAATTGCCGGTGGCGGATTAATTTACTACCTATATAAAATAAACAGCTTTTCTATATGGATTAAATTGGGAATTACTTTGATTTTAGCAGGTGCATTGGGTAATGCTGTTGACAGAGTTTTTTATGGTGTTTTTTTCCATGAAGCACCACTGTTTTTTGGTCGTGTTGTTGATTTCATTCAGGTTGATATACCGGATATTAATATCGGACCTTTCCATTACACACATTGGCCCATTTTCAATGTCGCCGATTCCTGCGTTAGCTGCGGTGTAATTCTTTTATTAATTTTCCATAAGAAAATACCGACTTTTGCACAGGTTTTCAAACCCAGAGAACAAATTGCAAATTCACCTGTTTCTGAAAATGAATTATCTACTTTTAATAAAAGTGAATGAGTATTTTATTAAATAGATTCATCTCAAAGAATTTTTCCCGTTCAGGAAAAAGACAAAGGTTTTTAAATTTTGCACGCACCGTTGCATTAATCAGTGTTACTTTAGGCAGTATGGCTCTTATTATATCTCTATCCGTACTCGATGGATTTGAAACGATGTTAAAAGAAAATGCTGTAAAATTCACCGCACATATTAACCTTAGAGCATTTGACAATAAAGATGTAAGAATCTCTGAAACTACACAGACACTTCAAAATATTTTCCGGATAAAAGCATTCGCACCGGTAATTCAAAGAGAAGGTTTAATCAAAACAAAGAGCTATGTTGAAGGTGCTCTTATTCGTGGAATAAATTCTCAAAATGATATTACCGATTTGAAAAATAATATTAAAGAAGGTTCATTCCATTTTTCAACGGATACTTCAAACCAGGTAATCATAGGTGAAAGGCTTGCCCATAAGTTAAATGTAAAAATTGGAGATTCGGTTTTTATTTTCGCAATAACAGAGGAAAAAGTAAGCGAAATGTCCTATCCGGATATTGAAAAATTTCGCCTTACAGGTATCTATGAAACGGGAATGGCTCAATATGACGATATATATGTATATATACCTTTTACAAAATCTGCTTCATTTTTCAAGATGCCTGAGAACCGCGCTTCTTCAATTGATATTATGCTATACGACGTGAATGAGGCTCCGGCAGTAGCAAAAAATATAGAGGATTTACTTGGCTACCCATATTTTTGCTATACAGTTTATGATTTGCACAAAGCTATTTTTACATGGATTGAATATCAGAAAGCCCCTATTCCTTTGGTTCTCGGCTTAATTAGTATAGTTGCTGTTTTGAATATCATTACTATTTTACTTATAACAGTTGTTGAAAAGACACACTCAATCGGTATCTTGCGGGCAATAGGAATGAAAAAAAGCGGCATCATTTCTATTTTTGTTTTCCAAGGGACTACTATCGGTTTAATCGGAACACTTGCAGGATGTGGAATAGGCTTCTTGCTTTGCTGGCTGCAACTGCATTTCAGTATTATAAAATTAGACGGCAGTGTTTATTTTCTTGATACTTTACCCATCAAATTATCTTTGTGGCATTATGAAATCGTTATCAGCATCTCAATAATATTATCCATCCTCGCAACGTTTATTCCGTCATTTATCGCTTCTAAAATTTCTCCAATAAGGGCAATAAGATTCAGATAATTATTTTATAATCTTTTTCGTTTAGTTAGATATTCTCGGAGTGCCTTGTCAAATGGCATTGATGTATCAATGAGATGATAATCAATGTTATGATTGTGACATTCGCGTTTTATATAATTTATAAAATCATTTACAGTTTCAGAATATGATTGTTGAATCTGGAAAGGCTGTGTAACAAGCTCTTCACCTGTTTCCATATCTTTAAACGTAGCGGAACTTCCGAACTTAAAATCAACTTCTCGCGGGTCGAGAATCTGAAATGCGAGTACATCATGTTTTTTATGTCTGAAGTGTTTTAGGGCATTGACAACCGATTGCGGCTCGTCGAAAAAATCACTGATTATTATTACTAAACCTCGACGGGAAATTTTTTCTGCAAGTAAATCCAGTGCTTTTGCAGTATGAGTTTCGTTAGTCGGCTCAGTGTTTTCAAGTGTTCTTAGAATTTCATGAATATATGATTGTTTTGAACGTGGAGGCAGATAAGTTCTGATATCGGTATCATATAAAGCTAATCCCACAGCATCTCTCTGCTTTATTAAAAGAAAAGCCAATGCCGCTGCCAAATATATACCATACTCGAATTTTGAAATATTTCCCTTAGAAGCAAACTTCATGGAGCCGCTGGAATCAAGGGCTATAACACTGCGTAAATTTGTCTCTTCTTCAAATTGCTTAACAAAATATTTTTCTGTTCTGCCGTAAACCTTCCAGTCAATATGACGTATTTCATCTCCCGAACGGTATTGTCTATGCTCCGCAAATTCGACGCTGAAGCCATGATATGGTGATTTATGCAAACCCGTTATGAAGCCTTCAACGACAAGCTTTGCTTTCAATTCAATATTCTGAAGCTGAGCTACAATTTTTGGTTGCAGATATTTTCTATAATCGTTCATTATATCCAAAATTATTTGTGAAGTTGTATTGACGAAATGAAATCTTGGATAGTATTAAGTCAAAATTTTTCCTTCAAACCGATTATAATTTTTTCCATTTCCATTCCCCTTGAACCCTTAACTAAGACTATATCTTCTTTGTGCAAATGTTTTAATATGAAATCAAGAAGTTCATCCTTATCAGGAAAATATTTGATTTTAACTTTATCAGAAATAGCTTCAAAAGCTTTTTTCATCTCACTTCCGGTTATATATATATTTTCTGCTGATTCGTTAGCTATTTCCAAAATATTGCAATGCTCATTAAATGAAGCTTCGCCCAATTCACGCATATCTCCGAGTATGGCAATTTTCGGAGATGATGTCTTAATATTTTTTAATGTATTTAATGCAGCAGTCATTGAATCAGGATTTGCATTGTAACAATCATTTATAATTTCCAAACCTTTTATGTTTTCTACTAACATGCGTGCATAACCATGTCCTGTATCCTGAACAAAACTCTCCAATCCAATTTTTATTTCTTCATTATTAAAGTCAAAATGAAATCCAACTGAGGCAGCGGCAATAGCATTCAATCCGCATGTATAGCCAAAAGTTTTCATATTGGCTTCGATATGTCTATCATTATAATCAATATCAATCTTAGGATGAAGTTTATTATCAAGTTCAATTACTCCTCTTATATTGGCATTTTCAGTAGTGCCGAATAAAACTTTTTCATCTAACAATTTTATATATTTTTCTAAACGAACATCATCCATATTTATAAATGCAGTGCCATTCCTTTTAAGCAAAAACCCGAACAAATATGTTTCTTCAAGTTCCACTCCATCCAAATCAATTAATTTCTCAAGATGCTCTTTACCAATATTTGTAATCAATCCGTGAGTAGGCTCAACATAATTTGTTAGAATCGAAATCTCTCCCGGTTCGTTTGTTCCCATTTCCAAAACTGCAATATCATAATCGCTGTTCAATTGAAGCAGCATGAGCGGTACACCAAGCTGATTGTTGTAATTCGCCTCAGTTTTGAGCACTTTATATTTTTGAGAAAGAACATGAGCCGTAAGATTCTTAGTTGTTGTCTTGCCATTCGAACCACCTATTGCTATTATTGGCAAATTAAATCTGCGTCTATGTTCATTTCCTAATTTACCTAAAGCATGTAAAGTATTATCAACAACAACAAACGGAGATGATGAAAACCTTGATTTATTTTCTTCATACCAAGTCTTTTCAACAAATACAGCAGAAGCTCCTTTTGAAAATGCCTCTGCAACTCTTGCATGTCCATCTGAATTTTCTCCTCTTAAAGCTACAAAGGCATTGTCATTAATAATTTCCCGTGTATCAGTCGAAACACCTATACAATGCCAACCATCAGGAATATTAATTAAAGATTTATTTCCGAATAGTGCGAGCAAATCTAATTTTGTAAACTCAGCTTTGTTTGGAAGCATTATTGACCTTTATGAAATTATAATAAAACATTATGTAA
>JBEKWK010000318.1:0-4423 GCA_049513175.1 FCB group bacterium | reverse complement strand
CAAGAAAATTCCAAATAATTTAATAGTTCATTCCGTAACCCCAAATCCCGTTACTGATAAAGTCAAAATCATCTTTAATAATGATGAAAATAGCTCAATAGAAGCATCAATATATAATGTCTTTGGTAATCGTTTGAAATCAATTACGGAAAGGAATTATCCTGCTGGGTTGAATGAAATAGAAATTGATTTGAATGATTTTGTTAACGGAGTATATTATATTGAGTTAAAATCCGCTACAAATCGAATAATATCAAGCTTTATTAAATTAAACTAGAATTACATTAAAAAATAATCCATCATAATTATTCAGCCAATTCATTTTTTAATATGAATCCACCCTTTTTTTAGATTAAATCTTCCTCTTCACTAATTTTCCCGGTTTATCATTTTTGGAATTTTTATCATCATGGCAATTATTACAAGTGGGATTCCTATCAAAATTTTTATTTTCATGGCAATTTTCACAATCTAATTGATTATGTGTCTCGTCAAGAGCAAGCCCGGTTTTATTGTGATTGAAATTTCCGACCTTCCAATCAGAATGGCAGGATGAACAGGTTTTATCTACCTTTTTTATCGGAGTTTGTTCATGGCACCTATTACATGATAAGTTATTGTGAAATTTAATTAAAGGAAATCCTGTTGAAACATTATGATTGAAAGGGGTCATTTGACTATCTTTATGGCATTTTGAGCATTTATCATCTCCATGACAGCTTGCACAAGGCTGATGATGCTCATCAACGGTTTTCTTAATTTTAATCGTCTTTGACGATATATCGGCATAACCTGCCGTAGTATGTTTACTGTCATGGCATTTAATGCAATTTTCCTGCCTGTGGCAATTTATACAGCCCAGTCCGAATAATTTAGAATGTTCATCATGGAAGAAGGTAACAATTTTCCCACCGCTATAATTAGTTTCATAAATCATTTTTTCCGGCTTTGGCAGGGCAGGATGGGTCTTACCCGATATCTTTGCAAATATTTCTTTTTCCCTTATTTCATTATCCTTGTTTTTCGGAACATGGCAGGTATTATCGCATCCTGTTGTATGACTCCATTGAGCATGGCATTTCATACATTGCCTGTGAATGGCACCCTCTAAATCAGGCTTACTGATGTATTCCCTTTTTCTTTGAATCTCATGGCAATTTTTGCAATTCAAAACCGGTCCGGTGGTATTATAATGATGACAACCCGAACATCCATTCGACATTTCGGACATCTGGGCATGGATTTTATGGGCAAAAATAACTTTACTATATTTGTTGACTAAATCATCCATCATTACAATTTCAGGACCTTCTTCAGGAGAATGGTAAACAGAAATCATTTTATTCCTGGGACATTGAATTATTTGGGGGTCTTTTCTCGTAGGATACTCACCATAGTGGCATGTTTTACAATTAATCGCCAATTTAGAATGGTCCTTGCCCTTTATGATTTTCGATGCTTTGTATTTTCCGATTGTTTTGGAACTGTCGCTTTCTTTTTTTGATACAGGACTTTGTCCGTCAATTACAAAAAAGGTAAGTAAAAAAATTATAAATATCCCAGCAAATGTTTTCATTATCATTACGTACTCATCAGTTTATAAAGTAGAAAGTTAAAAGTATAAAGTATAAAATTCATAAAGTTTAACCGCAATTCTTAATTCTTATTTTTAATTTTTAATTATTTGCCAGTCAGCTACCATCTGCTAATTCCTAACTCCACATTCCTAACTAATTTTTCGTCGCTTCCGGAGTTATTACCGGAAACACCATTACGCAAATCCTGTAAAAAAGTACAAGCATTGAAATAAATCCTATCGTTACCGATAACTCCCCGATAGACGGAAGATAAGGTGCTACGCTATATGGCGGATGATATGCGACTATGAAATTATCAATCCTGTTCATTAATACACCTGCAATAACAAGCGTAGATGCGATAAATAATAACAAAGGAGATTTCAGTACTTTTTTAGATAAAAACATTACTAAAGGAGTAATGACACCGATTAATAGTTCAAGTACAAACATAACACTTGCCGTATTCAGCACTTTTAAATAAACAAAAGTCTCTCTTATAACCATATCACCTAACTTGAAGGCAAGATAAACCCCCAAAATCGGTGCGATTAATGAACCGAGCTTTGACAACACATGCATTTCAGGCTTCATTCCAAATGACCTCGATGCAATTAACGATTCAAAAATTATCATTGGAAAGCCTACCGATATAGCCGATATTAAAAATAATAAAGGCAATATCGGTGTCTGCCACAGCGGATGCATCTTCTCGCCCGCGATTACCATTAAGGTGCCCAATGATGACTGGTGCAATGTTGATAATACTACACCTGCTATAATAAATACAAACATAGTTTTCGATAATCCTTTATCGAGTAAACGCAGAATAAAATCAAGCGGTTTATTTAATATCTTTAGAATCCCTATTAAATTAACATGCCCTATAAATCTTTCGGTAACAATGGGTAAAAATTCGATGTATAAAACAGTCATATAAATCATAACGCAGATACCGACTTCGAATAGTGCAGAACTGCCGTTCCACATTATTAATGGATGCCATATAAAATAATATCTTCCAATATCCACAAAAACGCCCATCGCAACAAAAGTATAGCCAAGCATTGCAGTCAAAAGAGCAGGACGGATGATTACATGATACTCTTCTTTCTTCATAACATGACCGAGAGCGGCAGAGGTAAATCCTCCCGCAGCCAAGGCAACTCCTGCGGCAACATCAACACCTATCCACAATCCCCACGGATACTGATTATTGAGGTTTGTAACAGCACCAATTCCAAAAATAAATCTGCCCATCAAAAAAACTAAGCCGTTGACAGCAAGTATTAACAATATTACGACACCAGGAGTAAAAAAACTCCTTTTCATTTGCATTGGCTTTGACAATTTTTCCATCTATTTTTCCTTAATTAGATTTCAGTTTTTGTTTCCGTATCAATTTCTTTTCTGACTTTAGACATCCACATTAGCCCTCCAAGCAAAGCATAAAGAGCAACCGGCGGCACAAAATAAGCAAAGATGCCGTGCTGAATTGTTTCCGATACGCCGGGAGCGGGTCTTTTCCCTAATTTCGGGAAGTCCAGTTCCTCAAAATTTTTGCTCGCCAAATATAGCCATGATGTACCTCCAACTTCATATTCACCAAAAATTCTGTCAATATATAAATCCGGTTTTCTTTTAATTCTGCTCCTTGCTATTCTAATCAATTCGGTACGGGGACCATAAGTCAGAGCCTCGACAGGACACATATCAACACATGCAGGAATTTTTCCGTCACTTCTTCTTTGTGAGCAAAAATCGCATTTCCTGATTAATGGCTGTATCGCTTTGTTAAATTCAAATGATGGTATCTGAAATGGACATGCCACCATGCAATATCTGCATCCTATACATTTCTTTGTATCCCATGTTACCGCACCGCTTTCATCTTTGGATAAGGCTCCGACAATACATGCCGAGACACAAGCGGGCCTGTCGCAGTGCATACATTGTACTTTTACGTTTATTGGCAGTAAGGGATTTTGGGGATTATCATATTTATTAATTACAGTCAGTTCCTTATCATTAGGTCGTCTCTTATTTTTGAAAACACTTGTATCATTATACGTGTCTAAAGGGGGAGTTTCAAGGTTATGTGCAGTCCGGCAGGACCATTCGCAGTGGCGGCATCCGACGCAAACCGTTGTATCTACTAATACCCCGAACCTGTCTTCGGAAAGTATATTTTGAGGTGCGGCTTTTAATAACTTAGTAGCGGCAATTGTTCCTGCGGTGGCACCAACTGCCAATTTCATAAAATCTCTTCTGTTTGTCCCTTTTTTTAAGATTCCGCTTTCTTCTTTTTCTTCCATTTTTCAACCTCAAATAAAAACATCCGATTACATAATCTTCTGAACCAAAATTAAGTAAAATTATAACATCATATTAACATATAAATGAATATTAATTCATTAAACTTTGTGGTTAATTACTTTATTCTTTTATTTAGATTTTTGTAAGTATTTATTTCAGATTAGCTTAACAAGAAATATAAGAGAAATTTTATATAGCAACACCAATATACAAAACTAAAAAAGACCATATATATCGGCGTTTAGTCATAGTTCAAGTACGGTTTTTTATATATTAACTTTTATTGTTTTCCTAATCCCCGTTCCCCAAAATTAAGTTTGAATTAATAATTTTTATATTAAAACACCATTTCTAAAGCATGAGAACGGGATAAATTGCGATTTAGATATCGGTATTTATTTTTCTGTTTTTAATTGAAAAATCGTATATTTGTTCAAGTGATAAATTAATTATAAAGGAATAAAAATGATTCAAACAACCAAAAATAAAGTTATATTCTCCCGAAAAACATGGAATGAACTAAAAGCTGA
>JBEKWK010000317.1:0-4445 GCA_049513175.1 FCB group bacterium | reverse complement strand
TCCCCTTTGAGAGAGAACATTACAAAAATTGTGAAAAGCAGTGCGAACAACGTAATAGGGCTGATTTTAGGAATGAATTTCCTGTGGTACCATTCCTTATTCTTTAATTTTATAAGAGTGAATCTCGTGATTATTCCTGCGATAAAGGGGATTCCGAGGTAAATGAACACGCTTTGTGCAATTTGTCCGATTGTAATATCAACTTTGAATGACTGCAGACCGAGCCAATTAGGCAGAACCGTAAGAAAAACGTAAGCATAAACCGAGAAGAATAAGACCTGGAATATTGAATTGAAGGCGACAAGTCCTGCCGCATATTCCGTGTCTCCTTTTGCCAGCTCATTCCACACTATTACCATAGCAATACAGCGGGCAAGACCAATCATTATCAAGCCAGCCATATAATGCGGGTGGTCAGGTAATAATAAAATTGCAAGCACAAACATCAGGATTGGTCCGATAATCCAGTTCTGGACAAGGGAAAGAGCAAGAATTTTAACATTTCTGAATACATCTCCAAGTTCCTCGTATTTAACTTTGGCGAGAGGAGGATACATCATTAAAATTAATCCGATTGCAATAGGTATATTCGTAGTACCTGATTGAAATTGGCTCCAGAAGCCAACGATCCCATGAAATAAATAGCCGGATAAGACACCTGCCAGCATTGCAAGGAATATCCACAATGTCAGGTATCTATCTAAAAATTTTAATCTTTTTGTAATTGATTCCATATATTTTCCCAATCTTTCTTGGTGTTTCTTGTGTCTTATTCTTAGTGCCCTTTGTGTTAAATCTCTTAATTGAAAACCTTTTAACACAAAGCACACAAAGTTTTTCACTAAGAACTCAAAGAATTAAAAATTAATTTAATTTAAAAAGTCATTATTTTATCGCATTCTACAACCCAATTTGCATATTCACTCATTGTGCCGATTTCCAAGCCTTCAATTAAGTCCATCTCTATTAATCCCCGCGCCTGGGAGCAAGACTGGCACGACTTCACAATTCCACCCTTTGATATTATGCTTTTGAGCATCCTTTCGATGTTATAATATCCTGTCGGAGTATTTGTATTGGGAATAGCACAAAATATTCCGTCAGCCATTAAAAAGAGCCTGATTTCGACATCGGGATGCTCTTTTTGCAGAACCATTGCAAGACGCAAAGCGTTATATGCTTTTTCTGTGCCGTAAGGGGCATCATTGATTACAAGAAGTATTTTCATAATGTTTTATATATTTAATAAATAATTAAACTTTTAAATTTTCTAAATAAAATTTCGAGAATTCACATCTGATTTCATCGCGAACTTTTCTATATTTATTCATTACTTCTTCCTCGGTTCCCTTTGCATCATAAGGGTCTTCAAAGCCGATATGGAGCCTGTTCTTAACATTTCCGGTGAAAACCGGGCAAGTCTCTTTTGCATTGTCGCAAACCGTGATTACATAATCAAATTCATCTTTTAAGAAAGCTTCCACAGATTTTGTCTTGTTTGAGCTAATATCAATATCTATTTCCTGCATTACGGCAATAGCTTTACTGCTCACATTCTTAGCAGGATGAGTCCCTGCGGAATAAACATCCAGTCTTTTATCAAAGGCTTTCAAAATCCCCTCAGCCATCTGGCTTCTGCAGGAGTTTCCCGTGCATAATATCAGTATTTTTGTCATTATTTATATCCTATGTTTTGCAAATTATATTTCTATCCACTTCGGTTACTCTTTTTTTATAAGTTTTTATCACTTCATCATCATTCAACCACCCGGGAAGTAATGAAAGCTGCTGCTTCACCTCTACATTGCTTGAATTTTTATTAAGCTTATACTCTACCCATTTCCCTTCTTTCTGGTCAAGGATGAATCCCGCATCCCGAAGAATAGAAAGGTGCTTAGACACTGTCGAAGTCGCCATATTAAGAATATAAGTAATTTCGCATACGCATAGCGGACGGAATTCTAACATCTTCAAAATACGCACCCTGTTCGGGTCGGATAATGCCTTGAATATATTAATAAAACTTCTCATAAAATAACTCTTATCATTTTTACATTTCGACAATTGACGAAATTAAAAAAAGTAAATTAAATAACAAAGTTTTTATTAAATTTATATGTATCTTTTTTTCAAAAATCTTGCAGGTTTTTAATATGATTCGAAATAACATCCAAAATTGGTATAAATTAAGATTTCATCTTATTCTACTTATACTAGTGATTATCGCTTCGATTAGTTTTAGTAGCTGTAGTAGTCCCTGCGTTGGTATATATATAAAACGTCCTGCAGAAATTGATATTAACAAATACAAAAAAATTGCTGTTGGAGATATTGTAAATCAAAATAACATCATATCCCCTCAATCAATTGAATTTTACGAAAATCTTTTAATAATGCTTAGCCAAAACAGATTCTTAGAAGAATACGACAAATCAAAAATCAGAGACGGGCTTATCGAACATCGTTTATGGAAAGAGCAGGTAGTAATTTATGAAACTGAAGCCGGCAAAATGGCGGAGGTGTTCGGTCCGTCTGCATTTATAACCGGCAGATTCCAGGATAATGACTATAGCGAGAACATAACTGTAAGCGAACCAAAAACAGATACACAGGATTCTACAAAAAAATATATTGAAATCCAAAGGGAAGGAATTTACACACTAAGTGTTATTATTAAAATAATTGCTTCGGAAACATCGCAGATATTGATGGCACGTAATTTCAGGACACAACAAAAAGCCACTACCGATGCGAGGTTTAACTATCCAAAGGAAAAGAACAATAAGCCACCTGAAATCAATAAACAGGAGCTTTTCAGAACCTGTATTCAGGATATTCTTTCTCAGATTGAACCTGTTATAACTCCACATACTATATACAAAGAAGTGTGCTTTAAATTAGATAAAGATGAGCTACCCGAAAATGAAAATACTATTAAAATGATGTCTAATAATTGGCAGGGTGGTACTGAGATTTTCCGTCAAACAACCAATAAACCAAATATAAGCCCTGCAGCTCGTGCTAAAGCTTTTTACAATTACGGTATGGCTCTGCTTTACAGCGGGAATTTTAAAGAAGCGATTGACCAATTCAACGTTGCAGTTCGCCTTAATCCCACTGAACCAGATTACAGCAAAGCAATTGAAGAAGCTAATTTCGAAATAAAAAATGCTGAAAAATTGAATGAGCAGGTAAAGTAAATTTTAATTTCTTGACAGATAATTTAAACTATTAACTACTTATTTCGTTTTTCTATTCCATACTTTATGGTCTTTACTCTTGCGTTTTTCATGGCTCAATTTACCGTGGCTATAACTTGGTTTTTTACTGCCGCTTTTATCGCTTTTGGCATGTGTAAAACTACCATTTCTTTTTCTTCTGTTTCTGTTATTACTCTGGTAAGAGTTTTCTTTAGGAGTTTCTTTGAATGAATAATCATCAAAATTCAAGGAATTGTCAAAACTTTCATTTTTTCCGTCGAGAGTGATTTTCAATAGTGCTGCCGCTATATCCATTGTTACAAATTCGTCTTCCACTAAAGTTTCAATATAATTAATGAATTTACTCAAATGTCCTTTGTCTATCGTCGCGGAAATCATATTCTTTATAGATTCCAATCTTGATTCGTCAATGTCATCGAGAGTTGGAATTAATGAACGTTTAATTTTTATTTCATTTATTTTTTCTATCCTTCTAAGGCTATAGATTTCTTTCCCGACAATAAAAGTAAAAGCAATACCTGATTTGCCGGCTCTGCCTGTTCTGCCAATTCTGTGTATATAATCTTCGTCATCTTCCGGCAGGTCATAATTGAAAACAACTTCTATATCGTTTACATCTATACCTCTCGCAGCCACATCTGTTGCCACCAATATTTCAGTAGAACCGTTGCGGAAGTTGCCCATTATTTTTTCCCGTTGATTCTGATTCACCTCACCATGCAACCCCTCGGCGAAGTATCCCCTTGATTTCAAGACCTCTACCAATTCATCAACTTTCCTTCTTGTATTGCAGAATACCAGGGCAAGTTTGACATTGTGAAGGTCCAGAAGCCTTGCCAATGCCTCCGGTTTTGTTTTTTCATGCAATTCAAAATATACTTGTTCAATTTTTGGTGAATTAATTTTCTTCTGTGTAACATCAATTCTTTTAGGCTGTTTCTGATGCCTTACCATAAGTTTTGTAATATCTTCCGGCATTGTAGCAGAAAACATAATAGTCTGCCTTGTTTTGGGTGTTTCCGCAAGAATCAATTCGATATCATCCCTGAACCCCATATCCAGCATTTCATCCGCTTCATCGAGAACAACAAAACTGACAGTATCCAGCTTCAGAGTACCTCGTTTAATATGGTCTATCGTACGTCCCGGTGTGCCTATTATGATTTGCGGATTTTTTTTGAGTGCTTTCAGCTGTCTGCCGATTTCCTGACCGCCATATATTGG
>JBEKWK010000316.1:0-4784 GCA_049513175.1 FCB group bacterium | reverse complement strand
GTTTTAAAACAAAGTCTCCTATACAGGCACGGTGGGTTATAACATCTGTAATAGCTTTATTTACAATTGTATTTATATTTAATCCTTTATAATTTTTTTTAAGTACGTTCTAATTAGTTCTATTAAATATTATTTAGTAACGGATTTTATAAAATTTGAATTGACTTTTCATCTTCTTTTCATTTTGTCAATATTATATTTGTATTTATTAAGATAGACCAGTTCTTTTAATCCTGAATTAATTTTTTAATTTTGTTTAAACCAAAATATTATATCAGTGTCCAATTATTTAGTGATATGGTTATTTAAGAAATTAATATGTTTTAATAAAAAATACGGAGAAACCGTATTAATTTGACAAATAATTTTATTGGAGGTGTATCATGAAAAATTTAATTATTGCAACAATTATTGCAGTAGCTCTTCTATTCAGCAGTACCTATTCTCAGCAGAACGATAAGGTAAAGGTCCAACAAGGAAAAGAAAAAGTTAAAGAAGGCAAAAAAGATATCAAAAAATCGAAAAAGGATATCAAAAAAACAAAAAAAGAATATAAAGAAGGTAAGCTTACTAAAAAAGGAGAAAAATCAGAATTAAAAAAGGACAAAATGAAAGCTAAAGTGGGTAAAATGGATATTAAGCATGGTAAAAAAGAAATCAAGCGTAACAAGAAAGATTTGAAGGAAAAAAAGGAAGATAAAAAGATGCAGAATACTCCTAAATAATTTGTTATAACAATTTTAATTTGAATAAAAAGCATCCTATATTAATGGGATGCTTTTTTTTACTGAAAATCCAAAAATTATTATATCTCACCTTCTTAAATATTTATAATGAATAATGTAGTATTAAAATATAAATTTATAATTTTGCAATCGGATTAGTTGAATTATGGAGTATATAAAATGTCTTTTTTGCAAAAATTATCTGATTTTTTTAAAAGGAAATCAACTATAACTGAAGGTGGTGGTCAAAAGGCGATTCAGAAGCAAGTTGCTATGGGCAAAATGACTGCCCGGCAACGCATTGAAACTTTACTTGATACCGGTACTTTCCATGAATATGACCTATTTGTTGAGCACAAGGCTGAAGACTTTGGAATGGATAAAAAAAGTCTTCCGGGCGATGGTGTAATTACAGGTACCGGTGATATTTTAGGGCATCCTGTTTGCATTTTTGCCCAGGATTTTACGGTTGCAGGCGGTTCGTTAGGCATTGCTCATGCAAGAAAAATTACTAAAATTATGGACCATGCTATACGTCTGGGAATTCCTCTTATCGGGATTAATGACTCCGGAGGTGCAAGGATTCAGGAGGGTGTTAATTCTTTAGCAGGTTATGGTGAGATATTTTACAGGAATACGTTAGCTTCAGGTGTGATACCGCAAATATCTGTTATTCTCGGACCGTGTGCTGGGGGTGCAGTGTATTCTCCTGCATTGACGGATTTTGTTTTTGTGGTGGAGAACATTTCCAAAATGTTTATTACCGGACCAGAAGTTATTAAAACTGTACTTGGGGAAGAAATTTCAATGGAGGATTTAGGCGGGGCAAAGGTACAGGCAGAAATTTCAGGAAATGCTCATTTCTTTGCTTTAAGCGAGATCGAATGTTTTGAGCAAATTAAAAGATTAGTAACATTTATCCCCTGGAATAATCGTAAAAAGCCTGATAAATTTCCTGTGAAAATTCCAAAGCTTAATTACAAAATCGCAAATATCATTCCCAAAGAATCAAACCTGCCTTTTGATGTGCGGGATATAATAAGAGCAATTTGTGATGATTCGGATTTTTTGGAAATACATGAATTTTTCGCACCGAATATTGTTATAGGGTTTGCAAGAATTAATGGAGATACGGTGGGTATAGTTGGAAATCAGCCAATGGTACTTGCGGGTGTCCTCGATGTTGATTCATCAGACAAAGCCGCAAGATTTATCAGATTTTGTGATGCATTTAATATACCTATTGTAACTCTTGTTGATATTCCTGGCTACTTACCCGGGATTGACCAGGAGCATGCCGGTGTAATCAGGCATGGTGCTAAAGTTCTTTATGCTTATAGCGAGGCTACTGTACCAAAGATAACAGTTATACTCAGGAAAGCTTATGGTGGAGGTTATATAGCAATGAGTTCGAAACATCTTGGTGCTGATTTTGTCTTTGCTTTACCTACTGCCGAGACTGCAGTGATGGGTCCTGAGGGAGCGGCAAATATTATTTTCAAACAGGAAATCGCATCTGCACCTGACCCTGATATCTTTAGAAAGCAAAAGGTATTGGAATACACAGAAAAATATGCCAATCCATACAGAGCCGCAGCAAGCGGATATATTGATGCAGTTATCAGCCCGGATGAAGTTAGGGAATATATTATTCAATCTCTTTATATTTCCTCGAACAAAATTGATTCCAGACCACCTAAGAAACATGGCATTCCGCCATTTTAATTGATTAAGGATAATATTATGGATACTGATACATTTTTAATTGACGATACTAAATATATTACCCGATTATCGAATAAGTATTTAAAACGTCATAAATATATTCCTCCTGACCCGAGGAAAGTCATCGCAGTGATACCCGGAGTAATACAGCAGATATATATAAAAGAAGGACAGACAATTAAAAGAGGTGATAATCTTTTAATTCTCGAAGCGATGAAAATGAAAAATCTTGTAAAGTCCAATCAAAATGGAAAAATTAAGAAAATATATATTGAAACAGGACAAAATGTTTCAAAACAACAATTGCTTTTAGATTTTGAGTGAAAATTAATTTATAGTATTTTGCTTTTTTGTAAAAAAGTCTCACACAAAAGTGAGTGTATTATAAAATTTTGAAAGGGATTCTGTATGAAAAAAGTATTAATTCCTTTTGTTCTCGTATTATTGACAATAGTGTTATCCCTACTTGTCGGCAGTTGCAGTAAGAAAACTCCATTACCAAAGGATAAACTTGATTATATTGGTGTATGGGTTTCCACGACACAGGATACAATTCTCATAAGAGGTGACGGTAGCGGAGATTGCAAAGTAGCTAATACAAGTGTTAGCGGAGGCGTGGTGAGATTCGAGCAAGGAAATACTCTAATTATCGAACAATTTGGTATCGGTCCTAAAATGAAAATTGTCTCACAACCAAAACAGGAGAATGAAAAATGGACTATGAATCTTGATGGTATAATTTATACCAAACTGTAAATTAATTTTTCATCTAATTAATTACATCAAAGAAATTTTATTATTGTCATTCTTTCTTTATAGTATTTTCTTTAATTTAATAATAAAGAATTTGACTGTAAATATTTGAATGACAATTTTTTTTAATTTATATCTATTGAATTATTATGAATATAATTGTTAAAAAATTGAGCGATCCTGAAATTAAAAATATGGGCATTGAAAAATGGCAGGTTTGGACCAAAGAAATTTCTAAATTCGATTGGTTTTATGATTCACAGGAAATGTGCCTGATTCTTGAAGGAGAAGCCATTATAAAATCTGATTTTGAAGAGGTAACAATCAAGAAGGGTGATTATGTCTTATTTCCTGTCGGTTTGAAATGTACATGGAACATTACATCGCCTATAAAAAAATATTATAATTTTAAATAACATTTTTTTAAAATTAAAAATTTAATTTTTCTGGATGATTGTAAATTTAGTTTTACCTATTCCTTCTGACCGATTATTTTCTTATAAGATTAATGATGACATAATCGAAGAAGATTTGATTGGCAGACGTGTACTTGTTCCGGTAGGTAAAAGAATATTAACAGGTGTTATTGTAGAAGTTGATATAAAATCAGATTTACAAAGCATAAAATCTATATATGAGATATTAGACACCAAGCCGGTTTTCACTGACTCAATGCTTAAATTTACAAAATGGATTTCTGAATATTATTTCTGTTCATGGGGTGAAGTTCTTAAAGCTGCACTTCCAACCGGTATGTCCCCAAAAAATATTTTAAGAGTTGTAATAATTAAACCACTGTCCAAAGAAACTCTTCGACTAATTGAAAAAAAATTTCCCAAACGCGCTGCATTATTGAAACTTTTAATAGAACATAACGAGTTTTTATCAATAAATTATCTGGAGGCTCAGCTTAAAACAGGCTCCATTTCAGCACAACTCGAAGCACTGGAAGAAGCAGGCATAATAAAATGCGAAAGAGTTTTAGAAAAAGATATGAAGCCAAAAACTCAAAAAGCATTGATGATAAATAAGGAAATATTTAATAATGATGTACATTTGAATCTTCATCAACTAAATACTTCGTCCCCGATAATTTTAACTAAAGCGATACAAAATGCCGGCACTTCATCTCAAACTGTGAAAGCATTATCAGATAAAAAGTATATTGAAGTATCTGAAATTGAAGTAAACCGAGTAGAGAAACCTGATAATAAAAGAAATCTTATTCAAAGAGATGAAACTATTATGAGCTTAACTTCAGAGCAGGAGAAGGCGCTGAATGCCGTAATAGATTCATTTATAAAAAAGGAAAACAAAACATTTCTGTTGCATGGTGTAACTGGTAGCGGTAAAACACTTGTTTATATTCATGCAATAAAATATATGATGTCTCTTGGGAAAACCGCTCTTCTTCTTGTTCCGGAAATTTCTTTGACACCACAGTTGATTGATAGATTTCATGCTGTTTTTCAGGATGAAATTTCTGTTCTGCATAGCAGGATGTCTGAAGGTGAACGATATGATTCCTGGAGAAATATTTATAAACAAAAATCAAAAATTGTAATAGGAGCAAGGTCTGCA
>JBEKWK010000315.1:0-4450 GCA_049513175.1 FCB group bacterium | reverse complement strand
AAATAAAACATGAATTATTCTTCTCTAATTGCTTTTGCAATAATAGTTCGGGCGGCACGACGAGCCGGATAAATAGCTGCTAAAAATGATAACAACAGGGAAAAGATACATACAACGATAACATCATTAGCATATACCGAAACCGGTATTGCCTGTATTAAAAATTTTGATGTATCGAGCTTGAACCATTGAAAATGTATTTGCCCGTAACAAAATCCAAGTCCAAGTAATGCACCCACTATCGTACTAATAAGTCCTATAATAAATCCCTCAGCCATATAAATTCTCTGAATCAAACGGTTAGACCCCCCAATTGCTTTCAGCGTTGCAATATCAACATTTTTCTCGACTACAGTCATTGATAAAGATGCTAATACATTAAAAATTGCAATTATTATAATCAGGCTGAGTATGATGAAAGATGCATATCTTTCAAACCTTAAAATATTATATAGTTCCCGGTGCAAGTCGTACCACGACTGTATTATGACTCCTTTATCAATAAAAAATTGTTCTAATTCAGATTTTACTTTTTCTACATCATTGAAATTTTTTAATCGAATATCAATAGAATGAGCTGATTCAGGAGGAGCTTTAAATAATTTTATACCGAGTACATCCGATGAATATGCATAAATCTGGTCATATTCTTTAGCATGCGTTGAAAATATTCCCGTAATGACAGCTTGTATTCCCGGCTTTTGCCCTAAATTTAGAAATGTTGATTCAATTAACGAAGGAGACATTAATGTAATTGTATCTCTTGGTAACACTTTCAATTTGTCGGATAATTCCGAACCAATAATGATTCCGGGTAGGTCAGCATTGCTCATAAAATCAAATTTACCAAGAACTATTTTATCTGAAATCCCGGAAACTGATTCAATTTCATTTGGTCGAACTGCGTTAAGTAACATAACCTGCATATCTGTTCCGTTTACGGCTATTATTCTACCTTGTATAACAGGCGAAGCCGCCTTTATTTCGGGAATTTTTTTTAATTGTATAAGCAGTGAATCAACATTTTTAAGCCAGGCTCCTTCCTGTGAGGATATTCTGATATGCGGGTCAAAACTAATTAACTGGTCTTCGGCAAATTCCCGGAAGCCGTTGAATATGGACGAAACAATAATTATAGCAGCGACCCCAACAACTATTCCTATTAAGGAAATTGTAGAAATAACAGTTATAAAATGGAATGAACGTAAGGTAAAAATATACCGTAGTGCTATCCTCAATGGTAATTTCATATTTATAAGTTTCATTTTAATATATATCTAATAATAGGCTTACAAATATAATGACTAATATTATTCTTTTATTATTTTACCTCTAATTTTTATAGATTTGTAAAAGCGTAATTTTATAATTACTTTTTGTGCATATAATAAACATCATTAAAATTAAATAAGTTTATGACTGAAAAATTAAAAGGGAAAAAAATAGTAATCGGAATCACAGGTTCCATCTCTGCTTATAAAGCACCAAATTTTGTTAGAGAGTTGATTAAAGCCGGAGCTGAGGTAAGAGTTGTAATGACTCCTTCAGCTTGTGAATTTATTACACCATTAACACTTGAATGTGTTTCGCAAAATCCCGTTGCAGTGGATATGTTCCCTGAAAAATCATTGAATGAAAGTACATGGCATATTGAAATGGCTCATTGGTGCGATGCGATGATGATTGCCCCTTGCTCAGCATCAACCATAGGGAAAATTGCAAATGGTATTTGTGATACGGCACTTGTGACAGTTGCAATTGCTTTGCCTGAAGGAACACCATTAATAATTGCTCCTGCTATGGATTATTCAATGTGGCTGAGCAAAGCAACTCAAAATAATATTAAAATTCTTGAGAATTACGGTTATGTAATAATCCCACCTGAAGAAGGCGAACTTGCAAGTGGTTTGACGGGACCGGGCAGGCTTCCTGAAAATGACATTTTGATTAATTATTTAATTGATACTTTATATTCTAAAGAAAACTTATCTTACAGATTTCTTGATGGAAAAAAGGTTCTGATTACTGCAGGTCCAACGTATGAGAAAATTGATGATGTAAGATTTATTGCAAATTATTCTTCGGGAAAGATGGGATTTTCTCTTGCAAAAGAAGCTCAGAAAGCCGGGGCAGATGTCGTTCTTGTATCCGGTCCTGTAATGCTCCAGACACCAGATGGTGTTAGAAGAATTGATGTCGAATCTGCAGATGAGATGTATGATGTGGTTTGTGAAGAATTTCAAAATACCGACATAGCACTTCTTGCTGCTGCAGTTGCAGATTTCACACCTATAAGTCCGTTCTCCGGAAAAATTAAGAAAATCCAGGTTGGTGACAGATTGACCTTGGAACTGCAATCAACAAATGATATTCTTGCTACACTTGGTACTCTGAAAACCGAAAAACAAAAATTAGTCGGTTTTGCTCTTGAAAGCTCTAATGATATTGAAAATGGTTTCATGAAACTCAAACAAAAAAATTGTGATATGATTATTGTAAATTCTGCCGTAAAGCCCCGAAGCGGTTTCCGGGGGGATGATAATACCATAACAATTTTGACAAGCAATGGATTATCTGAATCTTTTCCGGCTATGAGTAAAGACAAATGCAGTCAGATAATATTAAAAAAAGTTACAGAGATATAATACATTAATACTTTTCTACGTTTTTAAATTAAAAATTAATTAATGGATAACCCAAATGAAAATATTAAATCAAATTCAAATGGAGATTTTCTTTCAGAAATAAATCTACTTCCATTAAAAGAGAAATTGTCTTCTGTACCCACCAAACCCGGCGTTTATATATATAAAAATATAGAAGGAAAAATAATTTATGTAGGAAAAGCCAAAAACTTGCGGAACCGTGTTCGTTCCTATTTTCAGCAAGGCAGACCTTATGATGCCAAGACTAATGCCATGCTCAGGAAAATATCGGATTTTGAATTTATCGTTACCGATTCAGAAGTTGAGGCACTTATTCTTGAAGACACACTGATTAAGGAAAATAAGCCAAGATATAATATAATGCTTCGTGATGATAAATCCTATCCTTACGTTCGTGTTACCAATGAGCCATATCCCCGTATATTCGTTACAAGAAAAATGATAAAAGACGGCTCAAAGTATTATGGACCTTTTACAGATGTAGGTCATCTAAAGAGGCTTATGAAAACTATACGAACCATCTTCTTACTTCGCAGTTGTGATTATCACATAACGGAAGAAACTATTGCCAAAAATAAATACAAAATTTGTCTCGATTATCACATTAAAAAATGTGAGGGTCCTTGCGAAGGTTTGATTTCCCATTTAATTTATAATGAGCATGTAAAGCAGGCAATACAAGTGCTGAACGGAAAAACCCGTGAACTTGAAAAAACTCTTGAAGAAAGAATGAATGCCCTTTCCGAAGAAATGAAATTTGAAGAAGCTGCAATAATTAAAAACAGATATTTAATACTTAGGGACTATTTATCACATCAAAAAATTGTTACTACAGATATCGTTGACAGAGATATTATAGGACTCTCACGTCTTGATAATTCAGCTTGTACGCTTATATTAAACATACGTGACGGGAAACTGATAAGTAAAAGGCATTTTATAATTGCTAATGCAAAAGATGTTACTGATGAAAATATATTAGAAACCACCATCGAAAAATTATACCGTGAAAGCAATTTTATCCCAGATGAAATATACCTCCAATTATTACCGGATAATTCTGATTTTATTGAGAATTGGCTTAAAGAGTTAGCAAATAAAAAGGTAGAAATAATAATTCCGAAAATCGGTGATAAAAAGAAATTATTATCTATGGCTGAGATAAATGCTGAATACCAGCTTCGTGATTATCAAATTGCATTAAGTAAAAAAGAGCAAAGCATACCAAGGACTGTTCTGGCAATTCAAAGAGATTTGAGATTACCTTCGATTCCAAGACGAATAGAATGTATTGACAATTCACATATTCAGGGCAGTGAACTCGTTTCATCTGTCGTTGTTTTTGTTGATGGAAAACCTAAGAAATCCGATTACAGAAAATTCAAAATAAAAACCGTACTTCAAAATGATGATTTCGCTGCTATGCGTGAAGTTGTGAGAAGAAGATATACAAGAATATTAGAAGAACAATCAAATGAAAATCCGACACCATTTCCCGATTTACTTATAATTGATGGAGGTAAAGGGCAACTTTCTTCTGCAATCGAAGTACTTGAAGAACTTGGAATTAATTCAAAATTTGTTACTGTAGGTTTGGCGAAGAGACTGGATGAAATTTTTTATCCTGAAAAATCTGATTCACTTTTACTTCCTAAGACATCGAGCAGTCTAAAGTTGATTCAGCAAATTCGTGATGAAGCCCATAGATTTGCTATAACATATCACAGATTATTAAGAGATAAGCGTACATTACAAACCGAGCTTACAAATATTCCGGGCATTGG
>JBEKWK010000314.1:0-4468 GCA_049513175.1 FCB group bacterium | reverse complement strand
TTGACATCAAGAAATTCTTTTCCGCTGTGAAAGAGCCATTCCTGATAGCATTTTCCACAACATCATCCGATGCCGCATTGCCCAAAGCACTTGAAAACATGGTCAAATTCGGCGTACCGAGGCGGATAGTTTCTTTTGTGCTACCTACGGGATATTCCTTTAATCTGGACGGCTCGACTATATATCTCGCAATAGCAACATTATTCGTTGCCCAGGCTGCAGGAGTGGAATTATCATTAGGTAGGCAATTAGTAATTATGCTTACATTAATGATAACCACAAAAGGAATAGCCGCAGTCCCACGTGCATCGCTTGTCATTTTATCCGGAACACTGCTTACATTCGGCTTGCCTTTGGAAGGAGTTGCCATAATAATGGGGGTGGATGAATTTATGGACATGGCAAGAACAAGTACAAACCTCATGGGTAACTGCCTTGCATCTGCAGTGATGGCAAAATGGGAAGGACAATTGACTGATGGACCACCGGAAAAATTATTTGAAGGGGAAGAAGTATCTGAACTCTGATTTACCTGATTTATGGATTAAACGGAATACTGAATTATATAATAAAGATGTCATTCCAACGGAAGTTGGAATCCATTCTTCCTGACAACTGATAACAGAAAACTGAAAACTTTCCCTCCAATACCCGCCAATTCCAACTTGCCCGGTTGGTCTGCAATTATTCCATTTCAAAGAACTTATCCTGTGCTACCCGCCAAAATCGCTAAAAAAAGTGATTTTTTTCAGTTTTTGACTAATTTCTTTTTTAATCATTCCTTAAGCTCTTTAAAAATATTAATCCTATTGCTATCAAATTTTAACTCTATGTCTCTCAATATCTTAAACTCCGAGTCCTCCGTGGTTAAAAGAAAAGATAATTTACCACTGAGATCGCAGAGTAATAAATTGAGAAGCACAGAGAGCCATATACTGCCTTTTCTCAAAGAACGAACACCACAAAAATAATAACCTGAAATGAAACAGTTTATTCAACCGTTTTTTAATTATTTTTTCAACCGTTTTTTCAATTATTTTTTCAATAGTTTTTTCAATAATTTTTTCAACGGTTTTTTCAATAATTTTTTCAACCGTTTAAAAAAGTATTTAAAATCTCGTTGTAATTATATATAAGATATAAATTTATAAATATCACTTTATAGTATTTTCCCCCTCTATCAAGAGGGGGCAGGGGGTGTGTAGATAGTGAAGAAATGGAATCAAACCGCAAAGCTTTATCAGTTAAAAGTTGAAAGTATAAAGTCAAAAGTTTTTACAACTCCTAATTCCTAACTCCACACTCCTAACTATTTTACAAACATCTTCATTTGTTCACCAATCCTTATTATATAAACTCCTGTTGGTAAGGATTCAATATTGATGCGGGTTTCCGGGCTTTCGGCTGTGGCTGACATTAATTTATTTCCCAGCATATCATAAATGCTAATAATTTTTCCAATTACATTTTCAGAATTAATATATAGAAAATCAGTAGCGGGATTGGGATAAACAATGTTATCAAATTTTGGGTTATTTTCTTTTACATCAGTAATTTCATTTAGCTTTGCTTTAAAAATTCCACTATTTTCAGTACCTGCAAAAATATAATTTCCATTTATTGATAATGAAAAGACATTCAAGTTTGGTAATCCCTTATTTTTTCTTGTCCAATTGGTTCCATTGTCTTTAGACAGAAATATACCTCCATTATTAAGTAAGTTATAAATATCATAAGTCCCAGCAAAAATATAATTCTCATTTGTTAATATTGACGTAATATTTAAATTTGTTAATCCTATACTTATTGCAGTCCAGCTATTACCATTATCTGTGGATAGAAATATTCCACTCTCACTTGTACCAGCAAAAATATTATAACCACTGTTTGATAATGCATAAATATATTTGTTGGTTAATCCTATATTTTTAGGAGACCAACTGATGCCATTTTCTGTTGTAAGAAAAATTCCATCTCCAGTTCCTGCAAAAATTTTATTTTCGATTATTAATAATGAAGAAATATACTTATTAGTTAATCCCATATTTTTTTCAGTCCAGCTGTTGCCGTTGTCTGTAGACAAAAATATTCCATCACCATCAGTACCTGCAAAAATATTACTGCCATCTAATAATAACGATAGAACAATCATATTTGTTAATCCTGCATTTTTTTCAATCCAACTGTCTCCATTATCTGTAGTTAGAAATATTCCTCTACCATTAGTAGCTGCAAAAATATTATTTCCGTTAATTAATAATGACGTTATATCCAAGGTTGTTAATCCTGTGTTTTTTGCAGTCCACTTGTTGCCGTAGTCTGTGGATAGACATATTCCACCACCATCAGTTCCTACAAAAATATTATTTCCGTTATTTGCAAATGATGAAATATGTAAATCTGTTAATCCTGTATATTTTGCAGTCCAGTTATTTCCATTGTCTAGGGATAGATATATCCCACCCATTGTTCCTGCAAAAATTTTATTCCCGTTTATTAAAAATGACGGGACATATAAGCTAATCAATCCTGTATTTTTTGTAGTCCAACTATTTCCATTATCAGTGGATAGAAAAATTCCGTCACCATCAGTTCCTGCAAAAATATTATTTCCATTTATTGAAATTGATTCAATTCTATTATAAATAGATAACCCTCTATTTTTTAACGTCCAGTTGTTAGCGTTATCATCGGATAGGAATATTCCACCACCATCTGTCCCGGCAAAAATATTATTTTCGCTAATTGCTAATGACCAAACATACAAATTTGTTAAACCTCTATTTTTTGCAGTCCAGCTATTTCCATTATCTGTGGATTGAAATATTCCATCACCATCAGTTCCAGCTAAAATAATATTACCTTTTATCGCCAATGAAGTAATTTTAAGGTCTGTTAATCCTGTATTTTTTGCTACCCAATTATTTCCGTTATCTGTGGACAAAAATATTCCACCATAGTAGGTTCCGGCAAAAATATAATTCCCACTTGTCGCTAATGAAAAAACCCTCAAGTTGGTAAGTCCTATATTTTTATCTGTCCAACTATTCCCTTTATTTGTGGATAAATATATTCCACTACCTTCAGTTCCGGCAAAAATATTATCTCCTATTAATGAAAATGATAAAATACGGCAATTTGCAAATCCAATATTTTTAGCAGCCCAACTATTACCACTATCTGATGAAAAAAATATTCCCCCATCAGTTCCGGCAAAAATATTATTACCATTTATTAATAATGTCCAAATAGTTCCCATATATATACCATTACACGCTTCCCACTGTGCAGTAAGCTTTGAATTAATTACACAAACTAATAGTATTAAGATTATAAGCAGTTTTATTGAAGAATTTTTCATGGCAGTTTCCAATTATAAAATTGAAATATTTTTTATTATAATATACTTTTTTACAAAATGCTACTCACATATATATAAATGACACAATTTTGAAGAAAAAGTCTCAATTTATTTTATAAAAGTAAATAATTTTTTTATAAGATGGAATTAATATTTCTGTCTCGCATTGTCTATAGCGTTGATAGGGGATTTTATGATAATTTTGGTTTTTTGAGTGGAAGAAGGAATAATTAAAATAAATTAATAAAAGGGAATATCAAAAATCTAAGCAGTAGTTAAGTGTTTTTCTTTTTTATCAATCAATTCTTTTAATAAGCTACTATTCTTTATCTTTTCATCTAAATATTTCATTAAACCTTCAAATGTTTCACCTGATTCTTTCCAGTGTTTTTCTCTTATGCCTCTCTGATATTGGACACAATCAAATGTTTTAGTTTTCATCTTCAATAACCTCCCTTGGTGTTCTTATTTCTAATACACGATAATTAAATTGCATATTAACTGAATTATATAATGAAATTCTTCGTCAAAACAGCCTCCGATGACAGATGTATCAATATATATTCTTTGTTTATGCATATACTAAATTAATAAAAGTTATTAACTAATCAAATAAATAATATTTTCAAAATTTAATAATTCAGATTACAGAACTCAGAATTTGAAAGAACCTCACCTTTGATCCATCTCCAAAGGAGAGGGAAAGCCTCCTCACACTTTGTCCTTCTCCAAAGGAGAAAAAATAATATTATTTTTTTATGAAAAAGGGAAGAGTGTTATTTATAATTTCCGGGATACACTCCATTATGCTTTCTTCTTTCAGAAAGATATCTCTTGCCTGGAATTCAGGAACGGCAAGCTTTGTTTTGGCATCGTAGATATAAGCATTGATAAGAAATTTGTCTGCTTCGATATTGAAATTGCCAAGTATAACATATTTGATATTAAGCTGAACAATTGCTTTCCAAACATCGGATTGATACTGGGGATTTGTCGGGTCTAAATTCATTTGTGCCAATACGGCTTCTATTGAATCCATTGGAACAATCCTGAAATATTTTTCAGCGGCATCTTCGATTTTGAAAGCCGTGGTAAGTGAATCGCCGA
>JBEKWK010000313.1:0-4494 GCA_049513175.1 FCB group bacterium | reverse complement strand
GTTTATTGTTTGATTTATATGTTTAATTAGTGCTGGGGCGGGAATTGCTCGCCCCTTATTATAATTTTACCATCATATTAAAATAAAATATTTAGTAAAATAATAAAATATTTCCTAAATTAGAATATAAAATAACTTACTTTATAAGTATTTTATCATATTAAACATTGTGAATGATAAGATAGTTTTAAAATATGAATATTATTAAATCAATTAATAATGTACCAATAAGGATAACGGATGAAAGATGGTTTCATATTATTGAAAACCATGATGATTTATCCGGTTATTTTGATGAAATTCTCGATACATTGGAATATCCGGATTTTGTAATAAAAGGATATAGTGATGCTAAAATAGCTTTGAGAATAATACGTTCAAATAAATATTTAGCCGTAGTTTACAAGGAAACATCTGATATTGACGGTTTTTTAATAACAGCTTATTTTACAACTAAAATAAATATTAATAGTGAGGAAATATTATGGAAAAAACAATAATAAATAATACGATAAATGAATTCTATGGAATTTTACCTCATTTATTCAAAATGTCTAATCAAAAATTTTGGTTGGATTACGACAATGAAGCCGATGTTCTATATATTAATTATAAAAAACCGCAAAGGGCAAATGATTCAGAGATGTTGGATAATGGTGTTTTGATTAGATATAAAGATGAAGAAATAGTCGGTATAACCATATTAGATGCTTCGAAAAGAGTTCAATAGTAATAATTTTTAAATTTTATTGCTAATATTGAAGTTCAAACTTGAATTTAATGAAGTGGCGTTTACCTTTTTACTGCGAATAAACTAAACTATTTCCTATTGATAAAAAAATTATTTAATTTCCATTCTTGATTTTTCTACAATTGAAATTTTAAAATTTTTATATAAATTTAAGGAAAGAAAATGGAAATTTATGTTGATTCTGCGAATATTGACCACATACGCCATGCCGCCTCTCTCGGCTTCATTACCGGCGTTACAACTAACCCATCCCTACTTGCAAAAGAAGACCCCTCGATAGATGTAAAGCAAAGAATACTCGAAATACATAAATTAATCGGCGGACATCTTTCAGTCGAAGTCATTTCAACCGAAACAAAAGGAATGCTCTACGAAGCGGAAAAAATAATTTCATGGTTTCCCGAAGCAACGATTAAAATACCAATGATTCCTGAAGGGCTTGCCGCAGTGAAAGAGCTTTCTAAGCAGGATATACCGACTAACGTTACATTGGTTTTCAGCCCGACACAGGCGATTGCCGCTAATAATGCAGGTGCGACTTATGTTTCAGTATTTATGGGCAGGCTTGATGATATTTCAATCAGCAGTTCGGATGTACTTTATGATATCTGTGAAATCTGGGATGTACAGGCTTACGATTCGCAGATAATCGCCGCTTCAATCCGCCATCCTATGCACATGATTGATGCGGCAAAAGCAGGAGCGGACATTGCGACTGTGCCATACAAAGTTATAATGCAATCCCTTAAGCATCCTCTTACACAGGCAGGATTGGAACAGTTCCTTGCTGACTATGATAAAATGCAGACAGAACGTCAGAAAGTGATTAGTGTATAAATAAACAAACAGAGGGAATAATGCTTGACCCGGACATGCTTCTCGATGCTTATAAAAGCACATATTTCCCTATGGCTGAACCTGATACCGGAGAGATTTTCTGGTATTCACCCGACCCAAGGGCGGTTTTCGATTTGTATGAATTACAGCCGCCTCGTTCACTTAGAAAAATTTTGAACAAGAATATTTTTGAGTTCCGCATCAATTCCGCCTTCGTAGAGGTCATTGAAGCATGCGGTAAAAGAGAGGACACATGGATTTCCAATGAGATTATCGAAAGCTATATTAATCTCTATGAACTCGGCTTTGCTCATTCAGTTGAGGCATATTATGAAGGTGAGCTTGCAGGAGGACTGTATGGTGTTTCAATTGGAGGAGCATTTTTCGGTGAATCTATGTTTTATAGAGTAAGCAATGCTTCTAAAGCGGCTTTCTTCCATCTTGTAGCAAGGCTAATAGAGAGGGAATTTATTTTATTAGACACTCAGTTTTTGTGTGAGCATACTAAAGAACTCGGTGCTATTGAAATTTCAAAAGGAAGTTATATGGAAATCCTCGAGCAGGCAATAGCTCTGCCGAGACGGTTTGTTGATTGAATAAAATACAAATAATATAAATTCTTAAGTATTAAAGGTTAAAAATCTAATAAAAAAATTTAAATAATCAATATGAAATTATTTCTCAGATTAAAACTGCATATCTTACTTTTAATTATTTTTATCTCATATAATATAAAATCTCAGGATTCTGCGTTAATTAATATTATGACCTTTGATAGGAATATAACCGTGACTTCAAAATTGGTTAATGGTATTTATATAGAATTTTTGGGTGGTTTTATAAATGGTGCCGGCGGGATATGGGCACAGGAACTTAATGATCGTGGATTTGATTTTATGTGCGGGAACCGAGATACTTTATGTCAATGGAAAAGGTGGTCAACAAATCCAAATCCTGAAAACAAACATTGGATATTAGAGGATTCCTGTTATAATGAAAACGGTAGATATTCTATTAGAATAACCGGTGATTCTAATAATAACCTATATGGTTTATATCAAAATATTCTGATTAATGATGAGGTCCCTCACCAATTTTATATTTATAGTCAAAGCCCTTATACAGAAACATTTTTTAAAATAATTATATATGATACATTGTTTCAAAAAAAATTATATGAATCTGACAATATCCATTCGCAGAATTACTGGAAAAAAAAAGAATTGACCATCCCACAAATAAAGGGAAATTATTCATGTAATATTTTAATTGCTGTTTGTGGCAAAGGGTATATTGATTTTGACGAAGCATCTTTAATGCCAGCTGATAATATATTGGGTATGCGAAGTGAATATTATAAATTTTTTAAAAACCTCAATCCCGGTATAATCAGGTATCCCGGTGGCTGCTTTGCAGATACTAAGCAGGCAGACTGGAAGGAGGCGGTGAATCCTATTGATAAAAGGGTTTCTCCCAATATGGTTTACAACATTGTCAATCAAAGGAAAGACATTGGAACTGATGAACTTATGAAAATATGCAAAATTTTGCATATGGAACCATATTTTGTTGTTAATTATGAAACCGGCACTTCGGAATATGCTGCAAACTGGGTTGAATATTGTAATGGGGACACCAACACGGTTTTTGGAAGATTGAGAGCTTTAAACGGGTATCCTGAACCTTACAATGTTAAATACTGGGAAGTCGGTAATGAACAATGGAAAGACCCGCAGAGTTACGCTTTAGGATATTTGGATTACTATTCAAAAATGAAGGCTGTAGATTCATCCATTAAAATTATTATTGACGGGAATTGCTGGGACACTACCTCATTTAAAATATTAATGGGAAAAGTAAAAGAAAAATGCCAGATTTTTGGTTATCATCCTGCAAAAGGGATTCCTTATTATATACCCGGGACAGACAGAGATAAATATCTTGCAATGGTAGCCGAAGACGGCACAGAAAATTTAATGCGATGTTATTCAAACCAAATTAATGATTTTAAGCTTAACAATTTGAAAATTGCTGCAACCGAATGGTGGAGTACTTATGGAACTTCAAAAGATTGGCTCCTTGATACAAATATTAGAAATGCAAGTATGGAAGCAGCTCTGTGGAATGCCTACGAAATGCTTTGCTATTTTCGAAATCCTCAGATATTTGAATTCGCTACAAGAACAGTCGGATTAGGATTGATAAGAAGTGGGATTAACAATACAGGTAAAAAAGTAATATATGCGACACCATCCTTTTACGCACTTTCAATGATAAGTAATCATTGCGGGGATACTATTTATAATACCTCTTTCAAATCAGGTTCCTATTCAAATACAAAAGATACAAATCTATGGGTGGATTATTCTCCATGGTTTGATGTAACAGCTTCCGGTAAGTCTGATACATTATTCCTTGCCGTTATAAACAGGCATCCTGAGAACCAAATTCATGCAAATATTCATTTAGATTGCCTCTCAAAAGTCACTATGAGTAAAGCCTATATCCTAAAAAGTGAAAATTATCTGGATGCTAATACTGTTGACAGACCTGTCTATATAACAGCTTCTGACACAAATTTTATTTTTACAGGTGAATATTATTTTTCTCCACATTCCTTAACCATATTAGCTATTCCTGTTATGTTTGGTTCACCTAGTTATGTAAGGGATTCTTCAAATTTATCCCAAAATTGTAGCATTAATATTTTACCTAACCCTGTTGGAGACAATTTAAACATTATATCAAGTAATTATTTTATAAAAGGTAATACTATTGAAATTTATGATATTATTGGTAGAGAAATTTATACAACCGATATTTCTGAAAATACTAAATTTATTGATATACCAATTCAACAAGTAAGTCCGGGAGTTTATTTTCTTAAAATTAGAAATAACAATAAT